>NZ_JBEZUT010000519.1:0-4086 GCF_040636595.1 Kitasatospora sp. NPDC036755 | reverse complement strand
CCTCAAACACGCCCAACACCGCAACTGGCCACCACCACACCCAGCAACACCCACCATCACGCCACACGCCACTACCTAAAGTCACCGGCATTGGGGCTAGGGCGTGTCTGACAATTCCCGCCGGGCGTGCGACGCCAATTGTCAGACACGCCCTAGGAGCCCCGGACGGCGGATCCGGGCCGGCGGAACCCGGACGGCCGACGGCGCGCCGAAATCTTCCCGACATCTTGCCGACAAGCTGTCGGGAAGATGTTGCGGGCGGGGTGCCGGGCGTGGTGGGATGGGTGCTGCGGTTAGGTCTGCCTAACTAGGGAGGCGCCATGTCGAGCACCACCCCCGCCCCGCAGCGCGCGGTTCCCGCGGCCGGGGCCGGAGAGTCCGCCCGTCGCGCTCCGGGAGAGCCGATGCGGGCGCTGCTGGCCGCCTGTGCGGCCGCCGAGGCGGTGTCCACGCCGCCCGAACCGCGCTCCGAGCACGACGAACGGCCCGAGGCGCGGACGCCCCGGGCCGCCTGAGTCCGGTTTCCCCCGGTCCGGTCTTCCCCGGCCGGGTCTTCGTCGGTCCGGTCCGCCCGGGTCGCCCGCCCCGGGCCGTCCGGGATCAGGGGACCACGACCACCTTGGTGTCCTTCGGTGCGAAGTCCCAGAGCAGCTGGCCCTCGGGGCGGCCGCTGCGGATGCCGCCGGTCTTGGCGCTCGGGTCGGCGGTCGGTGTCGAGCCGTCCACCGCCGCGCTGAAGCCGAACACCACGCCGTTCTGCTGGGCGAAGCGCACCACGTGCTCGATCTGCCTGCCGTCCGTCCCGGTGGTGGTCTGGGTGCGGCTGTACACCGCGTAGCTGCCCGCGGCCGGCTCGACCGAGCCCGGGGTGACCGGGAAGGCGGCCGCGACCTGCGGGCTCTTCTTCGGGTCGACCAGCCAGACGTAGTGGCTGCCGACCGAGTAGACGACCCGGGTGCCGGTGCCCGAGGTGGCCGGCAGCGCGGGGACGGTCGGGGTGGCCGAGGGGGCGGGTGCCGCGGTGGTGGCCGTGCCGGTCGCCGTGGTGGTGGCGGTGGGCTTGGCGCCGCCGGCCCGGTCCTGGGCGCCGCTCGCCTGGAAGGCCAGCAGGCTCACCACCGCCAGGGCCCCCAGGGTCAACCCCGTGACCACCACTCCAGGACCCATCTTCGCCACGTCGCCGCTCCCGCCACTGTCCCTTTACGTACGGCCCCATCGTGCCAGGTTCATCCGCGCGGGTCGCAGCGCCTCGGACCTGTGTTCCCGAGTGGTACACCTTGCCGATCGGCCGGTCGGCCCAACGTCGGTCTAACCTTGACCCGTGCTGCTGCTCGCGTTCGACACCGCTACCCCCGCCGTCACCGCCGCCGTCCATGACGGCACGGCCGTCCTCGCCGAGACCCACCAGGTCGACGCCAGGCGCCACGGCGAACTGCTGCTGCCCGCGATCGACCAGGTGCTGCGGGCCGCCGGGGTGGACAAGCACCGGCTGACCGGCATCGCGGTCGGCGTCGGCCCCGGCCCGTACACCGGCCTGCGGGTCGGCCTGGTGACCGCCGCCGCGCTCGGCCACGCTCTCGGGCTGCCGGTGCACGGCGTCTGCACCCTGGACGCGATCGCCTTCCAGGCCCGGGCCGAGGGCCTGGCCGGGCAGCCGTTCACGGCCGCCACCGACGCGCGCCGCAAGGAGGTCTACTGGGCCTCGTACGACGCCGAGGGCCGCCGCACCGAGGGTCCCGGCGTGGACCGCCCGGCCGAGCTGACCCCGCCGGAGCGCTCCGTGGGCGCCGGCGCGCTGCTCTACCCCGACACCTTCCCGGGCGCGCACGGCCCCGCGCACGTCTCGGCCGGCGCCCTGGCCGCCTTCGCCGCCGCCGAGCTGGCCGCCGGGCGCGAACTGCTGCCGAACCACCCGCTGTACCTGCGCCGCCCGGACGCCCAGGTCCCGGCCGGCTACAAGGCGGTGCTCCCGGCGTGAACCACGGCACCACCCTGCGCCCGATGCGCTGGTGGGACATCGCGCCGGTGCTGGAGCTGGAGCTGCGGCTCTTCCCGGAGGACGCCTGGTCCGCCGGGATGTTCTGGTCCGAGCTCGCCGAGGCCCACCGCGGCGGCACCCGCCACTACACCGTCGCGGCCGCTCCGGACGGCACGGTCGTCGGCTACGCCGGGCTGATGGCGATCGCCGGCGAGGGCGACGTCCAGACCATCGCCGTCGACGACCGCCACCAGGGCGCCGGCCTCGGCACGGCACTGCTCACCGACCTGATCCGGGAGGCCGCCCGGCGCGAGTGCGCCGAGCTGCTGCTGGAGGTGCGGGTGGACAACCTGCGCGCCCAGCGGCTGTACGAGCGGCACGGCTTCCAACCGGTGGGCATCCGGCGCGGCTACTACCAGCCCGCCAACGTCGACGCGCTGGTGATGCGCCTCGACCACCCCAGCACTGACAGCACTGACCCGAAGGACATTGAGGACACCCGCCATGGCTGACGAACCGCTCGTCCTCGGCATCGAGACCTCCTGCGACGAGACCGGCGTCGGCATCGTGCGCGGCACCACGCTGCTGGCCGACGCCGTCGCCTCCAGCGTCAACGACCACGCCCGCTTCGGCGGTGTCGTCCCGGAGATCGCCAGCCGCGCGCACCTGGAGGCGATGGTCCCGACCATCCAGCGCGCCCTGGACACCGCCGGGATCAAGGCGAGCGACCTGGACGGCATCGCCGTCACCGCCGGCCCCGGCCTGGCCGGGGCGCTGCTGGTCGGCGTCAGCGCCGCGAAGGCGTACGCCTGGGCGCTGGACAAGCCGCTGTACGGGGTCAACCACCTCGCCTCGCACATCTGCGTCGACCAGCTGGAACACGGCCGGCTGCCCTCGCCGACGATGGCCCTGCTGGTCTCCGGCGGGCACTCCTCGCTGCTGCTCAGCGAGGACATCACCAGCGACGTCCGCCCGCTCGGCGCGACCATCGACGACGCGGCCGGCGAGGCCTTCGACAAGGTCGCCCGGGTGCTCGGCCTCGGCTTCCCCGGCGGCCCGATCGTCGACCGCACGGCCCGCGAGGGCGACCCGAAGGCGATCGCCTTCCCGCGCGGCCTGACCGGCAAGAACGACCCGGAGTACGACTTCTCCTTCTCCGGCCTGAAGACCGCCGTCGCCCGCTGGGTGGAGGCCAAGCGCCGGGCCGGCGAGGAGGTGCCGATCGCCGACGTGGCGGCGTCCTTCCAGGAGGCGGTCACCGACGTGCTCACCCGCAAGGCCGTCAAGGCGTGCAAGGACAACGGTGTCGACCACCTGATGATCGGCGGCGGCGTGGCGGCCAACTCGCGGCTGCGCGAGATGGCCCAGCAGCGCTGCGACCGGGCCGGCATCCGGCTGCGGGTGCCCCGGCCGGGCCTGTGCACCGACAACGGTGCGATGGTCGCCGCGCTGGGCTCCGAGATGGTGTGGCGCGACCGCACGCCGTCCGCCTTCGACCTGTCGGCGGACTCCTCGCTGCCGGTGACCGAGGTGCACGTCCCCCACACCGATGTCCACGGCCAGGCCTACGACGCCCTCGGCGGCGGCGCGGCATGACCGTCGCCGCGATGTGGGAGGCCCGGGCGGCGACCGGCCGAGGAGTCGAACTCGCCGCCTGGGTGCGGGAGTCGGTGCTGCCGGCCGTCCGCGGCGCGGCCGGTCTGGAACGCCTCGAACTGCTCTCCGCCCCGGGTGAGCGAGTACTGCTGATCACCTGGTGGACCGGCGAGCCGGTGCCCGTCGCCGACCCGCCGGCCGAGCTGCTCGGCCGCCCGGTGCACCGCTGGTCCTTCACCAGCGAGCATGTCGAACAGCCCGCGGTCGGGAACCGGCGGCCCGACGGCTACCGTGCATAGCTGAGAGAAGGCTGGACGGGAACCGGGAGCGCGCAGCGGTGAACAGGGACGGGCGGAGCAGGACCAGGACGTACGCGGTGGGGGCACTGGCCGTGCTGGCCTTCGCCACCGCGTGCGGCGACGGAGGCGGCGGCACCGCCGCCCCGGCCGCCGCGAGCACGCCGGCCAGACCGTCGTGATGGTCACCCACGACCCGGTGGCGGCCTCGTACGC
>NZ_JBEZUT010000518.1:0-4090 GCF_040636595.1 Kitasatospora sp. NPDC036755 | reverse complement strand
GGCCACCTGGCGGTCCCGCAGCCGTCGCACCAGGGCCAGGCCGGTCTCGTCCGGCAGGTGGTGGTCGAGCAGCAGCCGATCCCACCGCCGGCGCCGGGCTGCTGCTGTTCTGCGGCGGCGACGGCACCGCCCGCGACGTGCTCGACGCCCTCGGCCCCGAACCCCGCCTGCCGGTGCTCGGCATCCCGGCCGGCGTCAAGATGCACTCCGCCGTGTTCGCCGTCCACCCCCGGGCCGCCGCCGAGGTCGCCGCGGCCTGGGCGGCCGGCCGGGGGGTACGGCTGGAGACCGCCGAGGTGGTCGACCGCGACGAGGCCGCCCTGCGGGCCGGCCGGGTCTCCGCCCGGCTGTACGGCCGGCTGACCGTGCCGGTGCTGCCCGCCCGCGTGCAGCAGCGCAAGACCGGCAGCTCCGGACCCGACCCGGGCACCCCGGCCGGCATCGCCACCGAGGTCGCCGAACGGGTCGGCCCCGGCGGGCTGCTGCTCCTCGGCCCCGGCAGCACCACCTACGCGGTGGCCACCGCGCTCGGCGCGCGCGGCGCCAGCCTCACCGGGGTCGACCTGCTGCGGCTCGGCCCCGGCTCCGCGCTCGGACCCGGCCGCGCCGACGGCCTCGCCACCGCCGCCCGGGTCCTGATCCGCGACGCCCGGGCCGACCAGCTGCGCACCCTGCCCGCCACCCCCCACATCGTGCTCTCCCCGATCGGCGGCCAGGGCTTCCTGCTCGGCCGCGGCAACCAGCAGCTCACCCCCGAACTGCTGCGCGCCGCGGGCCGGGAGAGGCTACTGGTGCTCGCCACCGAGGCGAAGCTCGCCGCGCTGGCCGGGCAGCCCCTGCTGCTGGACACCGGCGACCCCGACCTGGACGACGCCCTCTCCGGCCACGTCCGGGTGATCACCGGCCGCCGCTCCGGCGCCGTGTACCGCCTCTCCTGCTGAACCCACCGCCCCACCCGACGATCCCACCGTCCCTCCTGACGATCCCACCGCCCCACTCCCCCGGGCCAGTTGAAGGAGCCACCATGATCGACCTGCACGGCAAGCGCGCGATCGTCACCGGCGCCGCCTCCGGCATCGGCCGGGCCACCGCCGCCCTGCTCGCCGAACTCGGCGCCGCCGTCGTCCTCCTCGACCTCGACGCCGACCGCGGCGAACAGGCCGCCAAGGAGATCGGCGCCACCTTCGTCCGCTGCGACGTCTCCCGGCGCGCCGACTGCGAGCACGCCGTGGCCACCGCCGTCGGCCGACACGGCGGCGTGGACGTGCTGTTCAACAACGCCGGCATCATCCGCCGCTCCACCGTCACCGAGATCACCGACGAGGACTGGGACCTGGTGATGGCCGTCAACGTCCGCTCGATCATGCTGCTCAGCGGACTGGTGGTGCCGCTGATGGCCGCGAACGGCGGCGGCAGCATCGTCAACACCGGCTCCGGCTGGGGCATCAAGGGCGGCGGCCGGGCGATCTCCTACTGCGCCTCCAAGGGCGCCGTCGTCAACATGACCCGGGCGATGGCCATCGACCACGGCCCCGACAACATCCGGGTCAACTGCGTCTGCCCGGGCGACACCGACACCGGCATGCTCGCCGAGGAGGCCCGCCAGCTCGGCGAGAACCCGGCCGCCTTCTACACCGACGCCGCCGACCGCCCGCTCGGCCGCATCGGCCAACCCCGGGACATCGCCCAGACCGTGGCCTTCCTGGCCAGCGACGCCGCCGCCTTCGTCAGCGGCGCGGTCATCGCCGTCGACGGCGCCGGAACCGCCTGACGCCCGCGCACCGTACCGGACCGCACCCCCGTACGGCGGCCGGGCGACGACGTGCGTCGCCCGGCCGGTACGCTACGGACCGAGGAAGAAGGGAAGCCCGATGGCGATCGAGCGGCGACCGCTGCGCGAGCAGGTGAAGGACGAACTCCTGGAGCAGCTCGGCCGCGGCCGGTTCACCCCCGGCGAGTCGATCAACGAGGTCCAGCTCGCCGAGGAACTGGGCGTCAGCCGGACCCCCCTGCGCGAGGCCCTGATCAGCCTGGAGCGCGAGGGCATCATCACCAGCGAACGCGGCAAGGGCTTCCGCTTCGCGCCCACCGGCAAACAGGAGTTCCTCGACCTCACCGCGATCGTGATCGCCCTGGAGTCACTGGCCCTGCGCACCTCCGACCCGGCACACCTGGCCGAGATCGCCCCCCGGCTGCTCGCCGAGGCCCGCGCCTTCTCTGCCCCCCAGGCCCCGCACGGCACGATAGAGCGCTACGACGACGCCTGGCACGCCCTGCTGCTCTCCGGCTGTGCCAACGCCCGGCTGCGCGAGATGATCGAGTCGCTGAAGCTCACCCTGCACCGCTACGAACGGGTGGTGGTCGGCGACCACGAGATCCTGGAACGCGCCGCCGAGGAGCACGAGCGGATCGCCCAGTGCCTGCTGGACGGCGACGTCGACCAGGCCGTCACCGCGCTGGAGGCCAACTGGACCAGCGGCATGGAGCGCATCCTGGACCGCCTGCCCCCGGTCGCCGCGGTCTGACCCGGGCCGGACGCGGACGGCCGTGACCCGGCCGGGGCCGCCCGCCCGCCCGTCAGTCCAGCAGCTCGGCGACGCCCGGGGTCAGCCAGTGCAGCCGGTCCGCCAGGCCCGCCGCCGCGAACCGCTCGGTGGTCTCCGCCCGCCCCTCGGTGAAGTGCTCCCACGAGGTGTAGTGGACGGGGACGACCCGGCGGGCGCCGAGCGAGGCGGTCAGCGCGGCGGCCTGCGCCGCGTCCATGGTGATCAGCCCGCCGCCGCCGAAGGCCTCGATCCGGGCCGCACCGAGGTGCAGCACGGCCGTACCGATCCTGAACCTCCGCCCCACCTCGTCCAGTTCGGGGGTGTGGACGGTGTCACCCGAGACGTACAGCGCCTCCTCCTCGCCGGGCGCCTCGACCACGAACCCGGTGACGTCCCCGACCGGTCCGTGCACCCCGGGCGTGCCGGTCACCCGCAGGGTGCGGCCGTCCACGGTGAGCTCGCGGGTCTGCCACGGGGCCAGCCCCAGCGCCCCGCCGCCGAGCCGGGCCGCACCGCTGACCGTGGTCAGCACCGGGCGGCCGGCGAGCAGGGTCCGGCCGGTGGCGTCCAGGTTGTCGGGGTGCTCGTCGTGGCTGAGCAGTACGGCGTCCACCGGCGGCAGCTCGTCCGGGCTCACGGCCGGGCCACCGGTGCTGCGCAGGACCACCGGATCGTGCCGGTACTCGGCGGGGGCCGGATCGAAGACCGGATCGGTGAGCAGCCGCAGGCCGCCGACCTCCAGCAGGACGGTCGCGGTTCCGACGTGCATGGCCTTAATCTTCACAACTCTCCTTGGTTTTCGCAGAATTGACGATCAGCCGGTCAATCGCGCGTCCGGGATCCGGAACCGGCGCCGGTAGTCCGCCGGGGTGGTGGAGAGCCGGTCCCGGAACACCCGGTGCAGGGTCTCCACCGAGCCGAAGCCGCAGGCCCGGGCCACGCCCGGCAACGGGTGGTCGCTGCGCTCCAGCAGCCGGCGGGCGGCCTCCAGGCGCAGCTCCTCGACGTACGCCCCCGGGGTGGTGCCGGTCTCGGCGCGGAAGACCCTCGCGAAGTGCCGCTCGCTCATGGCGAGTCGCCCGGCGAGCGCGGACACCGACAGATCGGCGTCCAGGTGCTCGCCGACCCAGCGGCGCAGGCCGCGCAGGTCCGCCCGGCCGCCCGTGCGGTGGGCCAGCGGGACACTGAACTGGCTCTGCCCTCCCGGGCGTTGGAGGTACATCACCATGATCCGGGCGATCTCCAGCGCCAGGTCGTCGCCGTGGTCCTCGGCGACCAGGGCGAGGGTGAGGTCCATCGAGGTGGTCAGGCCCGCGCTGGTCCACATCCGCCCGGAGCGGATGAACACCGGGTCGGCGTCCACCTCGACGGCCGGGTGGTCGGCGGCCAGCCGCTCGGCGGTCGCCCAGTGGGTGGTCGCGCGGTGCCCGTCCAGCAGCCCGGCCGCGGCCGTCACGTGCGCGCCCGCGCACACCGAGGCGACCCGCCCGGCCCGCGGCCCGGCCTCCCGCAGCCAGGCGACCACCGCCGGGTCCACCCGCGGC
>NZ_JBEZUT010000517.1:0-4116 GCF_040636595.1 Kitasatospora sp. NPDC036755 | reverse complement strand
GCACGGGGGGTGCGGCGCCGCCGCGGCGACGACGGTGGCGGTGCGGCCCGGGGTGGCGGCGGCGGCCTTCGGGGCGGGGCCGGTGAAGGTCGCGGCCTGACCCTCGCGGGTGCCGGGCGGGGCGTCGCCCGTCGGTCGGCGCCCGTCGGTCGTCGCCCGTCGGTCGGCGGCCGTGGCACGTCCTGCCGGGCAGCGCGCCGCACGGCCGCGCTCTCCGGCCTTCGCCGTGCCCAGGGTCGTCGTGGCTGCCCGCGCGTCCGAACGCCCGGTGAATTTCGCAGGAGGTTTCTGTTATTCCCTCCCGCCTCCCGTGCTCTCCGGAGTGTCGGAAGGCTCGACCCCCTTTCACGGCGAGGGACGCGGGCCGTGGCGGGCGGAGGAGGCGCGGTGGTGTTCGGGAACGGCGGGCCGCGCGAACTCGGGCGTCCGGTGCGGGATTCCGAGGTGGCGATCAGTCAGATCGCGCCGAATTCGGCCGTCTTGAGACGGTGTGCCACGGCCTGCGTGCGGATCCGCGGCCGGGGGAGCGGGCGGCGTCCGGGCGCCGGTGGGCCGCCGCGGACGCCGCAACTCGGCTCTCTCCGCCGCCGGTTGACCCGGGCCCGGCCCGGGCGCGAGGCGGCGCGCGGGAGTGCCGGGTGGTGGTGCCGGGCCGGCCGCCCGCCGGGTCGGCAACGGCCGAGGAACGTTCTTTACCGGAACTGGTCGTTGCCGAGGGCCTCGTGAGTCGATCGGGGTAAGGCTGTTCCTGTGAGTCCCCAAAACCGGACGGCCCGTACGCGGGCCGAACCCTCCGGCCCGAGCCGCCGACGCCCGCGGGCCCCAAGACCCGCGGGCCCGAAGGTCCGTGGTGCCGGGAACGGCCGCCGCCCACCCAGTGGCGGCCGTTCCCGGCACCGGCCGTTCCCCGCGTCCCTGCCCCCACACCGCCCCGAGGACCCTCCCGTATGCGAACCCGCCCCGACCTCGCCGCCCTCACCCTCACGACCGCGGCCCTGCTCGCCGCCGCCGTGCCCGCCTCCGCGCACGGCGACAGCGTCCACCTGGACGTCACCGGCCAGCAGAACGGCCGCGTCAGCACCGTCGCCACCTGGGAGAACGACCACGACCCGGTGACCGGGGAGTTCGTCGGCACGCTCTCCGCGACGGCCTCCGACGGCCGTGCCGTCGGCCCCTGGCGCCTGGTCACCGTCCCCGACCGCCCCGGGACGTACACCACCCGGGAGATCCTTCCCGTCGGGCACTGGCGGGTGACGGTGGACTGCGCGTCCCCCGCCCGGGGGCACGGCGAGCGCGAACTGGACATCGACACCGTCCTGATCTCCGATCCGGGGGGCCCGGGGCCGGGAAGCCCGGCGCTGGCCGAAGCCTCGCCGCGGTCCGCGGAGGTGGCGCCCGCCCCGCTGCGGGAGACCGCCCCGGAGGCGGGGACCACCGCGGCCCCCGTCTCCGCCCGGCAGGTCGCGCCCGGGCCCGTCCACGCCACCACCTCCGACGCCACCGCCTGGGCGGCCATCGGCACCGCCTGCGCGGCCGTCGTCCTGGTCGCCACCGGGCTCTGGCTGCGGCGCCACCACGGCTGAGCCGCCCGGAGCGGTGCCTCCGGCCGGCGGAACCGGCCGGGTGCGAACGACGTCCTTTCCGGTCACCGGGCGCCATCGGGCGCCCGGACGACCGCAAGGGAGCGTCCGCGCATGAAGAAGGTCCTGATCACCGGCGGTGCGGGATTCATCGGCAGCACCGTCGCCTCCGCCCTGCTCGACCGGGGGATCACCCCGGTCGTGCTGGACGACCTCTCCCGGGGCCGGACCGAGTTCGTCGCGGACCGGATCTTCTACCGGGGCGACATCGCCGACGCCGCCCTGCTGGACCGGATCTTCGCCGAGCACCCCGACATCGACGCCACCGTGCACTGTGCCGCGAAGATCGTCGTACCGGAGTCGGTGGCCAAGCCGTTGTACTACTACCGGGAGAACGTCGCCAAGACCGTCGAGCTCCTGGACGCCCTCCAGCGCCACGGCTGCACCCGGGTCGTCTTCAGCAGCTCCGCCTCGATCTACGCCCCCACCCCCGACGCCCGGGTGGACGAGAGCAGCCCGGTCGACGCCGGCAGTCCGTACGCGCGCACCAAGCAGATGATGGAGCAGGTCCTCCAGGACTGGACCCGGGGCGAGGGCGCCGAGCGCCAACGCGTCATCGCCCTGCGCTACTTCAACCCGATCGGCGCCGACCCGCAGCTGCGCACCGGCCTCCAGGACCTCAACCCCACCCACGCCCTCGGCAAGCTGATCGAGGCGCACACCACCGGCACCCCGTTCACCGTCACCGGCACCGACTGGGCGACCCGCGACGGCTCCGGCATCCGCGACTACGTCCACGTCCAGGACCTCGCCGAGGCGCACGTCGCGGCGCTGCTCAGGTTCGACGAGGTGATCGCCCCGGGCGTGGCGGACCGCTACCGGGTGATCAACGTCGGCACCGGCGACGGGACCACCGTGCGGGAGCTGATCGCCGCCTTCGAACAGACCGTCGGCACCAGCCTCGACGTGCGGGAGGCCGGGCCCCGGCCGGGGGACGTGATCGGCTGCTACGCCGTCGTGGACACCGCACGGGACCTGCTCGGCTGGCAGCCGCGGCGCGGCCTCGCGGAGGGGGTCTCCGACGCGCTGGCCTGGCGGCGGGTCTGGTCCGCCCGGGTCGCCGTCAGCTGACCGCCGCAGGGCGCTACTTGACGGCCTCGCCGGACTTCGACCAGTTGTCGCGCAGCCGGTCGAGGTAGGACTGCGCCTGGGAGCCGATCTTGACGCCCCGGGCGAAGGCCAGCATGTTGCCCGCGCCCGCGTTGTAGCCGAGGGCCATCAGTTCGTCCCGGGTGAGCGACACGCCCGGGCGTGCGGGCAGTTGCGCGGCGAGGTCGTGCAGGTGCCAGGCGGCCGCCTGGACGGCCAGGTTCCGGTCGTCCGGCAGCTCCTCCCACTGCCGGGAGGCGAAGGGGCGACCGGGCTTGGTGTCGTCGAAGGCGGCCCGGTGCATGTTGGCGATGCCGAAGGAGGCGTCCGGCTTGCCGCGCTGCCAGGCCCGTTCGAGCTCGGGGTCGTGCGGCTTGTACGCCTCGTTGTAGAGGATCGCCATCAGCAGCTGGGGATCGACCCCGGCCTCGGCGGCGTACTGGCGGACCGGTGCCGCGTAGTCGGCCGGGTCGTAGCGGCCCGAGGGCTTCGAGGGCTTGGGCGGCGCCGCCGAGGATCCGGCCGACGGCGCGGCGCCCGCGGCGGGGCCAGAGGGGGCGGCGGCGGTCGGGGAGGGGTCGGCGGAGGTCGGGTCGCCGTGGCCGTTGCCGCGGACGAGTCCGAGTCCGGCCACCACCACGACGCCGATCACCAGCCAGCGTGCCCGGCCGGACCCCTTCTTCTCCTCGCTCACCGCTGCCGCCCCTCCCCGTTCGCCCGTGCGCCCGTTCGACCGCCGTGCGGCTGATCGTGCCCTGTGGCAGGTTACTCGGCGGGCTTCTGGTCGCCGTCGAGGTTGCGCAGGAAGCCCTTCGCCTTCTCGACGCCGGTGTCGATCTGCCCGCTGTACTTGCCGTCCGTGCGGTCGTCGATCGCGTCGCCGACCTTGTCCAGGCCCTGGCCGATCACGTCGCCGTGCTCGCGGGCGAGGTCGGTGGCCTTGTCCGCGAGGTTCTTCAGACTCTCAAACATGGTGACGCTCTGCTCCTCTGATGCGTTCCTGATGGTGTGCCGACGTGGCGGGGATCATGACCATCCTAACGACGGCCCACCGGGCGGTCCGTCGCTGCCGGGTGGCAGCGGATGACTTTGCTGAAATGGGTTTGTATGCTCCAGCCCATCTTCTACAGCAATGTAGAGGAAGGGGTCCCACCAGGACACCGGCAGGACCACGCCAGGACACCACCGGATGCCACCGGACGTCACCGGGTCCGAAGGCGTCCCGGCACACGCGGCGGTGCGATCGCGCCGCCGCGGCCGCAACGATCGAGGGAAGTGCGCATGGCCGGTCAGCGGGCGAGAACGCCGTACCAGGACGCGGGACCGCGCACCGAGGACCGCGCCCTGCCCGCCCAGCGCTCCCGGACGGCCGGTGCGGCCCCGGCGG
>NZ_JBEZUT010000516.1:0-4124 GCF_040636595.1 Kitasatospora sp. NPDC036755 | reverse complement strand
CACGAGCCACCAGCAGAGAGGGCCACCATGCAGGCGTCAGCGCCGCCGTCCCCCGACCTCCCCGGACCGGGAACCCCGTCCGCCGTCAGCATCCACGGCTGCCGCACCTGTGCGGACGGGACCCGAGCGCGCTGGACGGGCAGCAGATCGCCCGGGCCGTCGTCGAGTCGGTGGCCGAGAACACCGCCGACGCCGTGGTGAACGCGCTGGCCTGGGGCGCCCTGGCCGGCACCCCCGGGCTGCTGGCCTTCCGCGCCGTGAACACCCTGGACGCCATGGTGGGCCACCGCTCGCCCCGCTACGCCCGGTTCGGCTGGGCCTCGGCCCGGCTGGACGACGTGGCGGGCTGGCCGGGCGCCCGGCTGACGGCGCTGCTGACGGTGGCCGCCGCACCCGAGCCCCGAACGGCCTGGCGGGTCTGGCGGCGCGACGGCTCCGCCCACCCGAGCCCGAACGCGGGCCAGGCCGAGGCCGCGTTCGCCGGTGCGGTGGGCGTGCGGCTGGGCGGGACGCTGCGCTACGGCGAGCGGGTGGAGCACCGGCCCGTACTGGGCGAGGAGCTGCGGCCGGTGACGGTGGACGACATCGAGCGGGCCTGCGCGCTCTCCCGGCGGGTGGGCGCACTCGCGCTGGGTACGACGGTCGCGGGGCACGTCCTGCTGAGGATGCCGCTGAGGAAGAGGGGACGGGCATGACGAACGCGCTGCTGGTCGCGGGGACGACCTCGGACGCGGGCAAGACCGTGGTGACGGCCGGGATCTGCCGTTGGCTCGCCCGCCAGGGCGTGCGGGTCGCGCCGTTCAAGGCACAGAACATGTCGCTCAACTCCTTCGTCACCGCCGACGGCGCCGAGATCGGCCGCGCCCAGGCGATGCAGGCGCAGGCCGCCCGGGTGGAGCCGGAGGCGGCGATGAACCCGGTGCTGCTCAAGCCCGGCGCGGACGGCCGCAGCCAGGTGGTGCTGCTCGGCAGGCCGGTGGCCGAGGTGGGCGCGCTGGACTACCGCGAGCGCAAGCCCCTCCTGCTGGAGCGCGCCCTGGAGTGCCTCGCCGACCTGCGCGGCCGCTACGACGTGGTGGTCTGCGAGGGCGCGGGCTCGCCCGCCGAGATCAACCTGCGCGACCGCGACATCGCCAACATGGGCCTGGCCACGGCCGCCGGCCTGCCGGTGGTGGTGGTCGGGGACATCGACCGCGGCGGGGTCTTCGCGGCGATGTACGGGACGCTGGCACTGCTGTCGGCGGAGGACCAGCGGCACGTGGCGGGCTGGTTCGTCAACAAGTTCCGCGGCGACGCGCGGCTGCTGGCGCCCGGGCTGGAGATGCTGCACGAGCTGACCGGCCGTCCGGTGCTGGGCACGCTGCCGATGCTGCCCGGGCTCTGGCTGGACGCCGAGGACTCGCTGGACCTCTCCACGGTGGTGGACCGGGCGGACGGGCCCGGGCCGCTCGGCGCGGACGTGCTGCGGGTGGCGGTGGTGCGCTTCCCGCGGCTGTCCAACTTCACCGACGTGGACGCGCTCGCGCAGGAGCCGGGCGTGCTGGTCCGCTGGGCGACCAGGCCGGAGGAACTGGCCGACGCCGACCTGGTGGTGCTGCCCGGCACCCGCGCCACCGTCGCCGACCTCGCCTGGCTGCGCGAGCGCGGCCTGGAGCCGGCCCTGCGGGCGCGGGCGGCGGCCGGACTGCCGATCCTCGGGGTCTGCGGCGGCTACCAGATGCTGGCGCACTCGATCGTGGACGAGGTCGAGTCGAAGGCGGGCGCCGTCGAGGGCCTCGCACTGCTGCCGACGCGCGTGCGGTTCGGCGCCGAGAAGGTGCTGGCGCGACCGGTCGGCGAGGCGTACGGGCAGCGGGTCGAGGGCTACGAGATCCACCACGGGGTGGTGGCGGTCGAAGGCGGGGAGGCCTTCCTGGACGGCTGCCGGGTCGGCGCGGTCTGGGGCACCACCTGGCACGGCGCGCTGGAGAACGACGGCTTCCGCCGTGAACTCCTGCGCGAGGTCGCCGAGTCGTCCGGCCGGGCGTTCGTCCCGGCGCCGGACACCTCCTTCGCCGCGGCGCGCGAGGCCCGGCTGGACCGGCTGGGCGACCTGATCGAGGAGCACGCGGACACCGACGCACTGTGGAAGCTGATCGAGGGCGGGGTGCCGGCGGCCGGATCGCTGCCGTTCCTCCCGCCCGGGGCCCCTGGGAGTGACGCATGAGCCTGAGCCGGATACGACAGGAGTGGGGTACGGCATGAGTGACGTCCGCTATCCGTTCACCGCGATCGTCGGCATGGCCGACCTGCGGCTCGGGCTGCTGCTGAACGCGGTCTCCCCGGCCGTGGGCGGCGTGCTGGTGCGCGGCGAGAAGGGCACCGCGAAGTCGACCATGGTGCGCGCGCTGGCCGGCCTGCTGCCGTCCATCGCCACCGTGGACGACTGCCGCTTCGCCTGCGACCCGGCCACGCCCGACCCGCAGTGCCCGGACGGGCCGCACGTCTCCCCGTCCGCCTCCGAACGGCCCTCCCAGCTGGTCGAGTTGCCGGTCGGCGTGGCCGAGGACCGGATCGTCGGCTCGCTCGACCTGGAGCGGGCACTGGCCGAGGGCGTCAAGGCGTACGAGCCCGGGCTGCTCGCCCGGGCGCACCGCGGCGTGCTCTACATCGACGAGGTGAACCTGCTCCAGGACCACGTGGTGGACCTGCTGCTGGACGCCGCCGCGATGGGGCGCTCGTACGTCGAGCGCGAGGGCGTTTCGGTGCGGCACGCCGCCCGGTTCTTGCTGGTCGGCACCATGAACCCGGAGGAGGGCGAGCTGCGGCCGCAGCTGCTCGACCGGTTCGGCCTGACCGTCGAGATCGCCGCCACCCGGGACCCGGCCGAGCGCGCCGAGGTCGTCCGCCGCCGGCTCGCGTACGACGCGGACCCGGCCTCGTTCGCCGCCCGGTTCGCCGCCGAGGAGCGGGCGCTCGCCGAACGGATCACCACCGCACGGGAGTTGCTGCCCAAGGTCGAGCTGACCGATGTGGCGCTGCGTCAGATCACCGCCGTGTGCGCCGCGTTCGAGGTGGACGGGCTGCGCGCGGACATCGTGATGGCCCGCACCGCCGTCGCGCTGGCCGCCTGGGACGGGCGCACCGAGGTGCTGGAGGAGGACGTCCGCAAGGCCGCCCGGCTGGCACTGCCGCACCGGCGCCGCCGCAACCCCTTCGACGCCCCGGGGCTGGACGAGGAGCAGCTGGACCGGACGCTGGAGGAGCACGCGCAGCCGGAGGACCCGGAGCCCGAGGGCGACGGGCCCGGCCCGGACGGCGACGGCGGACCGGAGGACGGAGGACCGGACGGGGGCGGCCCCGACGGCGGTGGCGCGCCCGAGCCCTCCGACGGCGGCCCCGAGGCCTCCGCTCCCGAGACGTCCCCGTCCGAGGGCACCGTCCCCGAGGGCACCTCCCCCGAGGGCGGCGAGGAGCCCGCGCAGCCGCCCGTACCGGCCCAACACCCCTCCCCCTCACGGGAGTCGGCGCCGGTCGCGGCCGGGGACCCGTACCGGACCCGGCTGTTCACGGTGAAGGGCACCGGGCACGGCGCCCAGGGCCGCCGCTCCCCCGCCGAGACCACCGGCGGGCACACCATCCGCGCCCGCCGCCCGCAGGGCGCGCTCGGCCGGCTGCACCTCACCGCGACCCTCCAGGCCGCCGCGCCGCACCAGGCGGCGCGCGGGCGCAGCGGGCGGGCACTGGTGGTGCACAAGGACGACTTCCGCGAACAGGTGCGCCAGGGACGGGAGTCCAACCTGGTGCTGTTCGTGGTGGACGCCTCCGGTTCGATGGCCGCCCGGCAGCGGATGACCGCCGTCAAGGGCGCGGTGCTCTCGCTGCTGATGGACGCCTACCAGCGCCGCGACAAGATCGGCATGATCACCTTCCGGGGCGCGGGCTCCGAGCTGGCACTGCCGCCCACCTCCTCGGTGGAGGTCGGCGCGGCGCGGCTGGAGTCGCTGCCCACCGGCGGGCGCACCCCGCTGGCCGCCGGTCTGCTGCGCGCCCACGAGGTGCTGCGGGTGGAGCGGCTGCGCGACCCGAACCGGCGCCCGCTGCTGGTCGTGGTGACCGACGGCCGGGCCACCGGCGGGCGGGAC
>NZ_JBEZUT010000515.1:0-4127 GCF_040636595.1 Kitasatospora sp. NPDC036755 | reverse complement strand
TGGACGACTTCGTCGAGGCGGTGCTGACCACGACGGACAAGGTGACGGTGGCGGCCCTGGCCGGGAACGCGGCGCGTCACCAGACGCGGTAGACCGCGTCGCGGGCCTGGCCGAGGAACTTCTGGTAGGTGCCCAGGTTCCAGGCCGCCCAGGAGGCCCAGCCGCGGCCGGTGCCGTCCTCGTCGATCGCCTTGGCCTTGCGGGCCGACCAGCCCATGTCCTGCCAGTTCTCGGGAGTGACGACGTCGGCGTCGCGGTAGTGGACGTCGGGGTACCACCGCTCGTTGATCTGCCAGGCGCCGAGGTCCTTGGTGCCCGGGTCGGGGTCGGTGGGCAGGTTGGTGTGGACGGCCAGGCGGTCGCAGCCGGACTCGGCCATGGCGATCGCCACGGCGTAGATCGCGTCGTCGTTGCGGCCCTGGCTGGACTTGTCCTTCGCGAAGCCCGCCGCCTTGGCCTCGCGGGCGCAGGCGTCGATGCCGCTCTGGTCGCCGGCGGCGTTGGCGCTGAAGGTGGTCGAGGTGAGGCTGAGCGCCAGGACGGCGATCGAGCCGGTGAGCAGGGCGCGGGTCTTGCGCAGCACGAGAGTTCTCCCATCGGTGACGGCCCGTCAGCCGGGCCGGTACGGGGAGGACGCTAGGAAGCCTTGGTAGACAGACGATCAACGCGGACGTGTACGCAGGGTTCACGACGGCGCGCGGCCGCGCCCACGCGAGGCGTGGACGCGGCCGTAGGGACGGTCGTCACCGGGTTCAGCGGGTGCGGCGGCTCCTGCGCAGCAGGAGCACGCCCGCCGCGACGGCGCCGAGCGCGGCGAGCCCGACGACGGGCAGCAGCCGGGCCGCGTCGCTGCCCGTCTCGGGCAGCTGCCCGCCGTGGTCGTGGCCGTGGCCGGGCGGGGTGTGGGACGGGCTGGGGCCGGGGTGCGGCGAGGACGTCGGGCTCGGGCTCGGGCTCGGCGAGGACGTCGGGCTCGGGCTCGGGCTGGGGCTCGGGCTCGGCACGGTGACCGGCACCTCGGCGCGGCAGCGCGCGTCCGTCGAGCCCTGCGCGCAGTTGTTCGGGTAGGTGGTGGAGGTGACGGCGTTGCGCAGCACCGCGTCGGCGGTCAGCGCGGAGTGCACGGTGACGGAGTAGCCGATGGTCGCGGTGGCGCCGACGGGCAGGTCGCCGCTCCAGGTCAGGGTGGTGCCGGCGAACTGGGCCCGGCCGCGGTCGGCGGTGGCGTCGTTGTTGTAGGCCGCGGAGTTCAGCACGCCGGCCAGGTCGTCGGTGAGGGTGACGCCGGGGGCGTCGACCTGGCTGGTGTTGGTGACCTGGATCCGGTAGCGGACGGTGTCGCCGGGCTTGGCACTGGTGGGCTGGGCGGTCTTGACGACGGTGTAGCCGGGCACCGCGGCGACGGTGTTGCGCACCGTGTTGCTGGTGCGCTCCTGGGCGCGCTGG
The DNA here is from genome assembly GCF_040636595.1 of Kitasatospora sp. NPDC036755. Classification (NCBI taxonomy): domain Bacteria; kingdom Bacillati; phylum Actinomycetota; class Actinomycetes; order Kitasatosporales; family Streptomycetaceae; genus Kitasatospora; species Kitasatospora sp. NPDC036755. Next base: position 2,681 of record NZ_JBEZUT010000515.1, on the reverse strand, counting down.
GTCTGGCTGCCCCGGAAGTGGAGCGCGGCGGTGTCGTCGAGGTGGGTGCCGACGGCGGTCGAGGCGTCGACGGTGACCTGGAAGGCGACGTCGGCCTCGGCGCCCGGGGGCAGGTCGCGCACGGCGCAGGTGACGGTCCGTCCGCTCGCCGTGCAGTCCGGGTTGGAGGCGGGGACGAAGGTGGTGCCGGCCGGGATCGTGTCGGTCACGGTGACGCCGGTGGCGGTGTCGAGGTCGGTGGAGCTGCCGTCCTGGCGGCGGTTGGCGACCGCGAAGGTGTAGGTGATCGTCTCGCCGGGGCCGACCAGGCCGGGCGGGGTGTCGTCGGGGCTGCCGGGCGGGGTGTTGGCCTTGGTGATCCGCAGGTCGGGTTCGAGGGCGTCCAGGGCCAGCCAGGCGGCCTGCGGCTCCAGGGCGTCGCCGGCGCCGCTGATGCGGACCAGGGCCTGCTCGGCGCCGGCCGGGATCTTGCCGGTGACGTCGATCATCCGGGCGTCGTAGCCGTAGTTGTTGACCGGGTCGGGGTCGCGGGTGGTGATGTTGGTGCCGGTGCCGTCCGCCGCGACGTGGTCGATGCGGCTGGTGAACGCGTTGTCGGTGCCGATCCCGGTGGGGCCGGGCATCGGCAGCAGGACCAGGTTCTCCGGGGTGGAGCCGACGGCCAGGGTGTCCCCGGCGATCGGCGCGTCGCCGTCGCCCACGGTGATGCCCATGGTGGCCCGCGGGGCCGTGGTGGCGGGGGTGCGGATGCCGCCCAGGGTCAGGGTCGTCGAGTTGTCGGGGTCGCGCAGCAGCTGGTAGCCGTCCCAGACCTGGAGGTAGCGCAGCGGCTGGGCCTGGTCCTCGTACGCGACGACCAGCGACCAGCCGCCCCAGCAGCCGACGTTGTTGCCGCCGAAGTTCTGCGCGGAGGAGCGGCCGGCGCACGCCTGGATGTCGGCGACGGTGTAGCTGCCGGGACCGGCCGCCCTGACCTCGGCGGTGACGTCCTTGACGGCCCCGCCGGCCAGCAGCGGCTCGGGCGGGTTCCCGCCCACCTTCTGGTCGAACCAGTCGTAGGTGTCCGCGGTCACCTGCTGGTAGCCGCTCGCCCCCGGGACCTTCCAGGAGACCAGGTTGCCCTTGTTGATGTCGCCGGAGGTGCCGCCCGCGGTACTGGTGTTGGTCGGGTTGAACTGCCAGTACAGGCGGGCCGAGAGCACCGTCGCCCCGGCGGGCAGCAGCAGCTGCGCGGAGGAGGCGTTGGGGCCCGGCGCGTTCGGGTCGACCTTGACGAACTTGGTCCGGCCGTTGTTCGAGCCCTCGGTGTCCGAGCAGACCGTGCCGTCACTGTCGTCGCAGGTCAGCACCGAGTTGGAGGCCATCGTCAGATTGCCGTGCGCCAGCAGGTCCACCACCGGGTCCGGGCCGATCGGGCGCTGCGTCCCGGCGCCGCGCGGCTTCGCCTGCGCCGCCTTCACCGCCGTGACGGGGTGTCCGGTCTGCGGGACCCCCGCGGGCAGCGGCGGCGCCAGGGCGGCGGCGCCCGCGCCGAGCACCACCGCCAACAGCGCGGACAGGACGTGCGGCGGACGTGGTCGCAGTCGTCGGACACGTGACACGGGAACCTCGCGGTCGGGAGGTGATCGGTACGGACAGCAGCACCACGTACCTGCCGGGACGGCCGCCGATGCCGGTCGGGAGCGAACTTCACCCGACCGCAGCAGCACCGGTTGACGGATCGTCCGCGAGCGGGGCCGGGCGGTTCGGGCCCGGGCCGACACGGGCCCTACCCAGGATTCGGGCCGGGATTGGGTAGCGGTACGCATTGTTCGAACCCCGCCCCGACCGGTTTCCTGGAGCCCGCCCCGCACCGACGACCCTCACCCCCCGGAGGTCGCCCATGACCCGCCGCGAACGGCTCCGGCTCTACGCCGACGCCCACTTCACCGCCCCCGACCCCGGGCTGGTCCTGCCCGCCCGCCGCGGCAGCGCCCTGCGCCGCCCCGGCCTGGCCCGGCTGGCCCGGCTCTCCCGGCTCGTCGAACGCTCCGGCCACCACCGGCACGGCTGACGGCCGACCCCCCGAACCGGGTCCCGCCCCTTGAGGGAGCGGGCGGGACCCTCCTTCCCCACCCCGCCTCAGGCCGGGTCCTGCTCCGCCGCCAGCGCCTCGCGCAGCCCCGCCCGCCCCACCCCGAGCTTGCGCAGCGCACCGGCCACGTGGTGCTCGACCGTACGGGTCGACAGGAACAGCGCCCGGGCGATGTCCTGGTTCGCCGCGCCCTCGGCGGCCAGCTCCGCGACCTGCCGCTCGCGCGGGGACAGCCGCTCGCCGTAGCCGCGCCGCCCCGGCGAGGCCGCCCGGCCCAGGCCCAGCTCCCGCCGCAGCCGCTGGCAGCGGGCCGCGTCCGAGGCCGCGCCCAGCGCCAGGTAGGCCCGCTCGGCGGCGGAGATCCGCTCCCCGGCCGCCGCCCGGTCCACCCCCGCCACCGCCGTCGCCGCCCGCTCCTCGGCCCGCGCCTGCTCGTACGGGCGCCCGATCTCCCGCCAGAGCGCGCCCGAGCGGACGAACCGCGCCCCGGCGCCCGCCGGATCCTCCTCGGCCAGCAGCAGGCCCTCGGCGAAGGCCAGCGCCGCGCGCGCGGCCGGCGCCTCCCGGCCCTCCAGGCCCACCCGGGCCTGCCCGGCCAGCTCCGCCG
>NZ_JBEZUT010000514.1:0-4138 GCF_040636595.1 Kitasatospora sp. NPDC036755 | reverse complement strand
CTCGACCCCGGCGTCCCGCTCTGGGCCACCGCCCGCAACGGCTCCGACTGGATCGGCGACGTGCCGGCGGGGTGCGCGGGGCGGTGCGCGGCCGCGCGGGCGGCGAGGCCGAGGACGACGGAGGTCAGCACGGTGGTGGTGCCGCCGATGTCGGCGTACAGGAAGTCGGACAGCACCCAGGTGAGCAGGGCGAGTGCGGCGAGCCCCGGGCCGTGCCGGTGGCGCAGGCAGCCGAGCAGCAGGGCGAGGAAGAGCGCGGCGTAGGCCGTGATGCCGATCAGGCCCTGCTCGCTGAGCACCAGGAAGTACATGTTGTGCGGGGAGAGCAGCGGTTCGCGCTGGAAGCCGATGGTGGCGTCGGCGGCGTCGCTGCCGGAGGACAGCCGCAGCGGGGCGTGGCTGTCGCGCAGTTGCTGGAAGGCCTTGGGTCCGGCGCCGAGCACGGGGTGGTCCTGCCAGATCCGTCCGGCGGTGGACCACAGGTCGTACCGGTCGGAGACGGACTGGTCGGGGGCGGCGGAGACGGAGCCGATGGAGCCGAGCCGCTTGGTGACGCCGGAGCCGCCGAGGCCGAGGCCGCCGACCAGGACGACCACGGCGGCCAGGCCGAGGACGGCGCCGCGCACCAGCAGCCGGGCGTCGGCGCGCAGCAGCAGCACGGTGGCGGCGAGGCCGGTGGCGATCCAGCTGCCCCGGCTGAAGGAGACGGCCAGTGGGAAGGCGAGGAAGGCGGCGGAGGCGAACATCGCGCGGCGCAGGCGGGCGTTGCCCTCGGCTCCCCGCTCGGCGAGGCCCAGGGCGAGGGCGGCGAGCAGCCCGTAGCTGACCACGCTGGACATCGCCATGATGTCCAGCGCGCCGAAGGTGCCGACGGCCCGGATCGGCTGGCCGGTGTAGGAGGCGCCGGTGTGGGTGAGGTACTGCTTCGCGCCGACCACGCCCTGGATCAGCGCGGCGAGCACGAAGGAGCCGAGGACCAGGCGCTGGTCGGTGCGGTCACGCAGGGAGCAGAGGACGGCGGCGGGGACCAGGACGAACACCTGGGTGAGCCGGACGAACCCGGTGACACTGGCCGCAGGGTCGATCGAGCCCACGGTGGCGACGGCGGCGGCGACCACGATCCCGCCGAACAGGACGCAGGTGGTGCGGTCGATCGCGGGCAGGCGTCCGCGCAGCAGGTTGAGCCCGGTGAGGGCGACCAACGCCAGCGAGGCGAGGTCGGCGGCGGTGACGTGGACGGCCGCGGCGACGTCCTTGTCCCCGGTGGGCACGCAGACCAGCAGGACGGTGGCCGCGGCCAGCGGGCTGGTGCGCTCCGCGAGCGCGGGCAGGACCCGGCGTAACGCCGGGCGGGGGAAGGCGGGCAGGGTCAGGGCCACGCGCGGTCAGCTCCCGTCCGGGTGGAGCATGATGACCGCGGTGCGGCACAGGATCTTGACGTCCTGCCAGAGGCTCCAGCTCTCGATGTAGCGGTTGTCGAAGCGGGCCCGGTCCTCGATGGAGGTGTCCCCGCGCAGGCCGTTGACCTGGGCCAGCCCGGTGAGGCCGACCGGGACCCGGTGGCGGTCCGCGTACTCGGGGTAGGCCTGGCCGAACCGCATGACGAAGTAGGGCCGTTCGGGGCGCGGCCCGACCAGGCTCATGTCGCCGCGCAGGACGTTCCACAGCTGGGGCAGCTCGTCCAGCGAGCTCCTGCGCAGCAGCCGGCCGACGACGCCCATCCGGTGGTCCTGGGCGATGTTCCAGCGGGTGGCGGACTCGTGCTCGTTGCTCGGACGCAGGGTGCGGAACTTGAGGACGGTGAAGACCCGGCCGTCCAGGCCGGTGCGCTGCTGACGGAAGAGCACCCCGGGGCCCGTGTCGAAGCGGACGGCGAGGGCGCAGAGCGCCAGGACGGGGGCGAGCAGCAGCAGGCCCACGGAGGCGACGGTGATGTCCAGGGCGCGCTTGACGGCCCAACCGGGGCGGCGCATCGCGGGGCGGCCGACCCGTAGACAGGGGAAGCCCCACAGGTGGTCGGCGTCGGCGGTCGGGGCGGCGGGCAGCGAGCCGTACTCGCGCAGGGCGGGCACCAGCCAGACCTGGCAGCCGAGCCGGGCGGCCTCGCGCAGGGCGGCGGCGGTCTCGGCCTCGTCGGCGGCACCGGCGGTGGCGATCACGTGCTGGACGCCGTGCCGGCGCACCTCGCGCTCCAGCGCCTCGCGGCCGCCGAGCACCGGCGGGTCGGCGTCGCCGGGCAGCAGCGGCGGGTCGGCGTCGAGGAAGCCGACCGGGCGCATCCCGTACTCGCCGTGCTCGCGCAGGGCGGTGGCGATCCGGCGGCCGAGCCGGCCGGCGCCGAGGACCAGGACGGGGCTGGGGCGGCTGCGGCGGATCCGCCGTACCAGGTGGTAGAGGACGCCGCGGCCGACGGCCGCGATCAGCAGCTGGGTGCCGAGCAGGACGGTGAGCCGGGCCGGACCGGCCGGACCGCAGTCGGGCCAGTGGCCGCCGAGGCAGCCGGACAGGGTGACGGCGAAGGCGGTGGCGACGACGGCCCGGGCGGCCAGCGCGGGCAGTTCGTCCAGGACGGACAGGGTGAGCCGGGAGCGGTAGAGGCCGCCGGCCAGGTTGAGCAGGAGCAGCAGGGGCAGGACGGCGGGGACGCCGAGCAGCGGGTCGAGCGGGGCGGCCGGGTCGAAGGCGCGGTTGGCGATGCCGCCGGCGGTGCACAGCGCGATGACGTCGGCCTGGACCAGGGCGAGCGACAGGGCCAGCCGGGAGCGGACCGGCCCTCGCGAGCGGCGCGGCGGGGGGACCGCCCGGGGGTGCGCCGCTCCGGCCGGCCGGTCGAGCAGGCCGGTGCCGGGCCGGCGGGGGCCGGACAGGGCTCCACCCGATCGCGGCACACTGTCGTGGTCAATGGTCATCAGCGCACGATCTCCCCTGCTGTGTGCCCGGGGTGGCGGTGCCCCGGCACCGGCTGGCGCGGGGCGGCCGTCCCGGCCCGGTGGGCGCGGTCCTGACATCGCCTGCTGCCGCTCAGGGCATTCGGATGTCCGGCGGCGGGGCCGATCGCTGGGGGACCGGTCAGGAAGAAATCGGTCATGCGAAGCTCAGCCGTGAATTTCCGGCGTGAAATCTGAACGAAGCAGGCAAAATCCGACAATACCGAACCGGGCCGCACAGGACGGAAGTTGACTTGCCGTTTCATTCCAGCCGCCCATTAATAGTTATTTCGGATTTGACGCCTCGCTTCCGTATCCGGTCGAGGACGCGAATACGACAACGCCGGAAACGGCGGGCATTCACGGCATGTGAAACGATCAGATCCGCTCCGGGACACGGGCCCGGCGGCGCCCCGACGCCGGTCCGGCGCCCAGCAGATGGCGATAGAGGACGTCCACCTGTTCGACCACGGTGCGCACGTCGTGCCGGCCGACCACGTGGTCGCGCAACCCGGCACCGCGCCGCTCGCATTCGATCGGATCCGACAGCGCGTCCCCCATTCGGGTGGCGAGGGCCCGCGCGTCCTCGGGCGGGACGATCGCGTGCGCGAGCTCGGCCGGCGGCAGGCACTCCCGGGCACCGGGCACGTCCGTCAACAGCACCGGCCGGGCCGCCGCCATCGCCTCCAGCGGGGCCAGCGCCATCCCCTCCCAGCGCGAGGGCAGCACCACCAGGTCGGCCGCCGCCAGCCACGGGCGCGGATCCGGCACGTCCCCGACCAGCCGGATCCGGGCGGGCTCGGCGGTCCGCCGGACCAGCTCGGCCACCCGCTGCTCCTCCGGCCCGCCGCCGACCAGCGCCAGCCGGGCCCGCGGCACCCGGCGCAGCACCTCCGGCCAGGCGGCCAGCAGCACGTCCTGGCCCTTCTGCCGGCACAGCCGCCCGACGCACACCGCGAGCGGGGCGTCCAGGTCCAGGCCGAGCGCGATCCGGGCGGCCCGGCGGTCGGCGGGCGCGTAGTGGCGCACGTCCACGCCGTTGGGCACCACCGCCCAGTCGGCGTGCACCCCGGCCGCCACGCCGTCGGCCCGCTCCTGGACGCTGACGCACAGCAGTTCACCCTCAAGGCACCCGACGCCGCCTTCCCCAACCTGTTCACCCGCGCCCTCGGCTACGTCTCCGAAGCGCCCAGCGGCGACTCCCCCGCCGT
>NZ_JBEZUT010000513.1:0-4138 GCF_040636595.1 Kitasatospora sp. NPDC036755 | reverse complement strand
AAGATGAAGGCCTGCCAGCCATGTGTGCCCGCACCGGGGTCGACGCCGCCGTCGACCCTGCGACCAAGACTGATCATGATCATCGAATATGGCCACAGCAGGGTGTTGAAGGTCGCGCCGAGGCCGGCCGGGATGACCGCGGCAAGGATCGGCACCCGGCGGCCGCGCAACCAGGGGATCCACCGGGGCCACACCTCGCCCCACGTGCACACGAGACCGACCGCCAGGAACGCCAGGGCCTCACTGGCCGTGCTCAGCCCGATGACGTACCACCACTCGCCGCCGAACCAGTCCGGCGGCGGGTGGCCGTCGGACGGGGCATCCATCAGCGGGATCCGGAAGTCAACGCTCAGAACCCGCCAGAGCCCGGCGGGCAGCACGGTCAGCGAGATCGCGTAGGCGACCCGCACCGCCCAACGGGGCACTCCCACCGCCGTCCGGCCGTGCAGCTGTGCCAGAAATGAGCCAGCGGTCATGGGGGTCCTCCCGGTCCGGGTGTCCGGTCGGCGCGGACGGTCTCTTCGTCCGCCCGATCCCGTGGGCGCACCTTGCTGGTTCGATGATCGAGGAGGGCGCCGGAGCGACACATCCGCCGTGAGAACGGAGCGCCTCACCCTCCCGGGGGAGGCCGATCCACACCTTGTGGCGGCCGGACACGGCACGGGCGGCACGGCGCTCGGCGCGGTGGCGGCGGCGCGGCGGGCCCGCACTCCGTCGCCGCCGGCTCCGCCGGGCCGAGCCCGCGGGCCCCGGCCGGGATCGCGCCGGCCGCGTCTGTCACAGGCCCCTGCGATGATCACGGGAGTGTCGACGGAGACGGAATCAGGACATGACCGAGCTGATCGAGCAGAGCGTCGCCCGGGTGGCCGGGATCATCGCGGCGAACGCGCCGGCGGGGTGGACGGAGGCGGTGCTGGTGAGCACCGAAGGCCTCTTCGGTCTCAACGCCTCCGGCCAGTGCGTGCTTTCCGACGCGACCGCGCGGCCGTTCCATCTGGCCCGTGGACTCCAGGACCTGCGTGACGTGACCGCGGCGGTGGGCACGGCTCGCGGCTGGGAACGCACCAGGCTGGACATGCGGTTCCGGCCGTCCGGGGAGTACTCGCTGGTCGCTTCCCGCGATGTCCTCTCCCGCCTGCACGACGGGCGTCCGGGCTTCCTGGCCGTCCTGGACCACGGCTGCCGGCCCTCCTCGGCGGGGTACACCCAGGCCGAGGGCACGGCCGGCCCGGCGGGCGACCCTGACCTGGCGCTCGCCCGGCTCCGCGCCTACCTGACGCGGCGTACCGACATCCTGGGACGCGCCGAGACGCTGCCCCCGCCCGTGACCGAGGCGGCCCTCGCCGACGCCGAGCGCCGCCTCGGCCGACCGCTGCCCGCCGACCTGCGGGCGCTGTACCTGTTCGCCGACGGCAGCGGGGACGACGCCTCCGGCCTGTTCGGCAACCTCGACTGGATCCCGCTGGCCCGGCTGGTCGCCGCCAACGCCGACCTGCGGGAACCGGTGTGGACGGGCTGGCAGAACCACTGGGACGCGGTCGTCCTGGACGCCGCCCCGCCCGACACGGTCCGGCGCTGCCACGAGCACCCCGGGTGGCTCCCGTTCGCCACCGCCGACGACGGCAACTACCTGGCGGTCGACATGTCCCCCGCCCCTGCCGGACGCCCGGGACAGGTGATCGAGATCGGCCGCGACCACTACGACGGGCCGCTCCACGTCTGCGACTCCGTCACCTCGCTCCTCGCCCGCTACCTGGACCTGCTGGACCGTGACGCCTACGCGGTCGAGGAGGACGACGTCGACTTCATCGACTTCCTGGAAGGCCCGCGCGTGCCCGGTTCCGATGCGGAGCTGCGATCCGGCGGAATCCCCCACGACGTGCCACCCGACCTCCAGGCCCTTCTGATCCATGTCAACACCCCCACCGGCCCGATGGACCTCACCCCGCTCGCGGCCGCACCCCACCTGCGAAGGCTCCGGCTCGAGGGCCGGCCCGTCACCGACCTGACGCCCGTCAGGGACCTGCCCGTCGAGTCCCTGGCCGTCGACCTCCACGGCGGCGACCTCGCACCGCTAGGGGGCCACCGACACCTCCGCTCGCTGGACCTCTCCACCACCACCGCGACCGACCTCGCCCCGCTGCGCACGGCGCCGAACCTGCACGGCCTGGACCTCTCCCGGGCCGCCGTCCGGGACTTGACCGTGCTCGCGGAGTTCCCGCGGCTGCGCTACCTCGCCCTCACCGGCAGCCAGTGGGCCGTCCTGCTGGCCGGGGGCCAGGTGCCGCCGTCCCTGGCCGCCGCCCGCCTGGCCGAACCCGACACGTCCCACGCCGAGGCGCTGTCCTGGGCGGAGAGGATCGGCCTGCCCCTCGGAGCGCCTTTCGTCCTCTCGGGAACCCTCGCCCCGGACGGTGAGACCGACCGCACCCGGTGAAACGACCGCCGGTCGAGCGATGTCGCACGCCGGGGAGGAGCCCGCCGTCCTGCCGGCCGCGACCGGGGGACCCGCACCGGTTCGCCCGTGCGCCCGGCGGGTGGGAAAGGCCCGGATGCCCGGGCGGGCTCACGTACGGTGGGGTCCGGGGTGTGCGGAGGGCTGGGGAGGCGGACGATGCGCACGGTGGGGCGGGCGGCCTGGAACGCGGCACTGGCGGCGCTGTTGGGGGGCGCGGTGTTCTTCGGCGTCCGCAGGCTGGCGGACTTCGCCCACCGCACCCACAGTCAGACGGCCGTCCCGCTGCTGGTGCTGTTCGTCCTGATGGCCGTCTACCTCACCTGGGTGGTGCGGCGCGACGACTCGGCCGTGTGGATGGCCTCGCTCGGCGCCGTCGCCACGGTCATGCTGTTCATCCACATCACCCTGCTGGACACCCGGGCGCTGCGCGAGCACGGCCTGGAGCAGCACGCCCGTATCACCGGGGTGCAGACGAAGTCGAACGCCGACAACACCGACTACCAGGTCTACACCCTGGAGGCCCTGGACGGCCCGCCGATCAACGAGACGGCCACCGGGGGCCTCGGCGGTTCGAAGCGGGTCGGCGAGATCGTCACCGTCACCACCGACCCGGCCGGCCGGGTCGCCCCGAAACTGGGCAGGCTGCCGAGCGCCGCCACCCAGGCGTGGATGGGCCGGGTCGACACCGTCCTCGCCGTCCTCCTCGTCCCGGTGCTGATCGGCTGGACGAGGGAACGCACCAGGAAACGCCCCGGCCGGCAACGCGGCTGACGCGCCGGCCCCCGTGAGCGCCGCCGACCGGCGCAGCGGGGGCCGTCCTGCTGCGCCGGTCGGCATCCGCGGGCGGCGTTCTGCCGCTACCGCGCGCCGGGGCGGCGGTCGCGCAGGGCGGCGGCGCCGGTTTCGGCGAGCCAGTCGGCCAGGGTGCGCAGCCCGGGGTGGATGACGCGCAGCGCCTCGATGTCGGCGTGCCAGCGGTGTCCGGCGGCCCACTGCCGGCGGATCTCGGCGAACTCCGGGTTCAGCGCGGCCGCCTCCTCGTGGGTGAGCCACTCGTAGCGCACGGGGATGCCGGTGGCGGCGCTGATCGCGGCGGCGGCCTCGACCGGGGTGGGGTCGTCGCCGGCCAGCTCCAGGGTCCGTCCGGCGAACCGCGCCGGCTGCTCGAAGGCCAGGGCCGCGAACTCGGCGATGTCCTCGGGGGCGATGACCTGCAGCGGCTCGTGCGGGGCGAAGAGGTGCCGGTTGACGCCGTCGACGATCCCGTCGAGGCCGAAGCCGGTCCCGAAGTAGTTCGTCATGAACCGCACCGGGCGCAGCACCGTCACCAGCGGGAACCGCTCGCGCAGGTACTGTTCGACGCGCCGCTTCCCCGGGGCCGCGAACGCCGCGCCGGAGGTCGAGGCGACGCTGGTGAACACCACCTGGCGGACCCCCGCGGCCGCGGCCGCGTCGGCCAGCGCCCGGCCGCGGGTGAACTCCAGCTCGTGGTCGGCGCCTTCGGGTCCGTAGGCGACCGGCGGTACGGCGAACAGCGCGGCGGTGCCGGCCAACGCCGGTTCGAGGCCCGACGGTTCGTCGAAGTCCGCGCGGACCAGTTCGGCTCCGGCCTCCGCGAGCGCCGCGGCGGCGGGCGCGGACGGGTCCCGGACCAGTGCGCGCACCGCCCGGCCGCCGGCC
>NZ_JBEZUT010000512.1:0-4142 GCF_040636595.1 Kitasatospora sp. NPDC036755 | reverse complement strand
CCTCCTCTTCGGAAGCGGCGTCGGAGTCGGCGTCGGTCTCGGCGGCGGCGGTCGGGCAGGTCGTGGGCGATCAGCGCGGCCTCGGTGAGCAGCCCGCGCACCTCGGTGGCCCGGTAGAAGATCCGCGTGCCCTCCCGCCGTGCCACCACCAGCCCGGCCGCCCGCAGCTTCGCCAGGTGCTGCGAGGTCGCCGCCACGTGCGCCCCCAGCAGTTCGGCCAGCTCGCTCACCGGCAGCTCCCGCCGGCTCAGCGCCCACAGCAGCCGGTACCGCGACGGGTCCGCCACCGCCTTCAGCACCGCCACCGCCCGCTCCGCCGCGTCGGCGTCCCAGGCCTCTTCCCGCGCACCACCCATACAGGGATCGTACCGAGGCCCGCCCGGGCGCCCCGAGCCGGGAACGACCGGCGGGCGGCCGCCGGACGGGGCGCCCCGGGGTCAGGGCGCCGGGTACGCCTCCGGCGGCAGGGTCGAGCCGGTCCGGAGCACCTCGGTGACGCTCAACTCGTAGAAGGAGTACCAGGTGTCCCGGCCCTTCCGCTGGGCGTTCCGGTGCTCCAGGTCGACGCGCCAGCGCGCCAGCGACTCCGGGTCGCGCCACCACATCAGGGTCAGACGTTCGCCGTCCTCGGCCTCGTAGGTCCTGACCAGGGCGATGTCCTCGCCGTAGGCCGCGCGCGCCTTCTCGGCGAGGTAATCGTCCGTCGTCCGGTACTCGTCGTCGACCTGCTCCGAGAAACGCGACCTGAACACGACCAGTATCACCGTGGTTCTCCCATCCGTTCCGGCTGATCACATCTGACGACACAGCAGTTCCCTCCTTTCCCACGCTTCACCCCACCGCGACGGCCCCCGGGGCTCCCCGGCTCCCGCCGAAGGCTCCGCGACGTTCCACGAGGCCGTTCCAGGCGAGGACGAAACCGCAGGTCACAGGGGGTGGAACCGTTCCAGCGTCCCGGTTCGGCCGGGAAGCCTGGCGGACCGGACGGACGGCGGACCAGAGTTCTGCCCGGCGGTCGGCGCCGATGGCCCGCCGCCCCGTCCACTCCTCATCCGCATCCGTTACGGGGGAACCACCATGTCCGCTCGCCGTGCCGTGCCCGCCCGCCGCGCCCTGTTCGTCCCGGCCGCCCTCGCCCTGGGCGCCGCTCTCGCCCTGACGGCCTGCGGGACCGACGGCGGCGACGCGGCCCGGCCCGCGCAGTCCGCCGGATCCGCCGCGGCGGCCGCGCCCGGGGCCACCGCACCCGCCGGCCAGCCGACCGTCGGCGCCCCCTCCGCCCCTTCCGCCGCACCCGCCGGCACCGGCTCCGCCCGCCCCAGGTCGTCCTCGGCGCCGACCGCCCCCGCGGCCCCCGGAACCGGCGGCGGGGCCGCGGCCGGCGGCGACGAGGCCTACGCCTACAGCCACCCCTGCGAGGCCGAGCAGCTGACGGTCAAGGTGACCGCCCGGACCGAAGCGCCCACCCAGCGGGTGATCGAGGTGCGCAACCAGGGCACCACCTCCTGCGGGCTGAGCTACCACCCGCTCGTCAGCCTCGGCAGCGCGAAGGCCGCCGACCGCGCCAAGGACCTGACGCCGCTCCTCCCCGGCGGTCTGGGCGGCCCCCCGGCCTACGCCCTGGCCGCCGGCCGGACCGCGTACGCGGTGCTGGACCTCAACCCCGGCGGCGGCGGGTCCGAGGTGGACCAGCTGAACGTCCTGCCCGACGGCGACCACATGCCCGCCGCCGACACCCGCAACTTCCCGCTCGGCGCCGGCGCGAAGGCGGGCCGGCCGAAGCTCGGCCTGTACGGCCGCGACGTCGCGGAGGCCGCCGCCTCCGCGGCCACCGCCGGCCGGGGCTGACCTGCCCCGACGCCCTCCCGCCGCGCCCGGTACCGTGATCCGCGGATCGACGGCACCCCGGGCCGGACCGGGGTGGGGGGAAGGGCAGCGGATGAGTGTGGAGACCGAGGCGTTCGCGGCGATGCTGCGCGAACTCAAGGAGCGTTCGGGCCGCAGCTACGGCGCCCTGGCCACCCGGCTGCACGTCAGCACCTCCACCCTGCACCGCTACTGCAACGGCGCCGCCGTGCCCGCCGAGTACGCGCCGGTGGAGCGGCTGGCCCGGGCCTGCGGGGCAGGCGCCGAGGAACTGGTCGAGCTGCACCGCCGCTGGATCCTGGCCGACGCGGCCCGACGCCGGGAGTCCTCCTCGCCGGGTGCCCGGGCCGCCTCGGCGCCGTCGCCCGCGCCGGAGCCCGCAGCGGGGTCCGTGCCGAAGCCCCTGTCGGAATCCGCGCCTGGGCCCACGGCTGAGCCCGTGTCCGAGACCGACGTCGTGCTGGAGGAGGTGAAGACCGTGTCCCCCGTACCCCACGCACCCCCGTCCGCCGAACCGGGCCGCCGCGCCCGCAGGCGGATGCTGCTGAGCGCGACCGCCGTGGCCGTGCTGGCCGCCGCGGTCTCGGCCCTCGTCCTGCACAACGCGGGCGGCACGCCGGGCCCCTCGGCGGCCGTCCCCTCGTCCGCGGCCACCGTGCCCACCGGCACCGCGCCCGCCGGCACCGGCGTGACGGCTCCCCCGGCGGCCGCGCCGTCCACCGCCGCGCCGTCCGCGACCGCCCCGCCCGAGACCATCCCGTTCGAGACCACCCCGCCCGAGACCACCCCGGCGCCGACCGCCTCGGCGACCCCCGAGCGGATTCCCGCCCCCTTCCACGTCAACGTCCTCACCGACAACTGGGGCAGCCCCTGCGGCCAGTGGTTCCTCTCCCCCCGCACCCCCGCCAAGGTGAGTCCGCCCCCGGACAGCACCGCCCGGATCCAGAGCTGGGCGGCCGCCCAGCAGGCCGTCCCGGCCGGCCACCTGCGGCTCCAGCTGGCCGCCCAGGGCACCAGCGCCACGCCCGTCGTCCTGCTCGGGGTCAACGTGCACGTGGTCAGCGCCCGGCCCGCCCCCAAGGGGAACGCCTACACCCCGGGGTCCGGCTGCGGCGGCGAGCTCACCCCGGCCTCCTTCGCGGTGGACCTCGACGCGACGCCGCCGCGGGCCGTCCCCGCCCCGGGCCGGGAGGGCACCCGGAAGACCGCGCCGACCGACTTCCCGTACCGGGTCTCGAACAGCGACCCCCAGGTGATCGAGGTGGACGCCACCACCCGCTCCCAGGACGTCAGCTGGTACCTCGACCTGGTGTGGAGCAGCGGCGGCGAGCAGAGCACCCTGACCGTGGACGACAACGGCAAGCCGTTCCGCACCGCGGGTCTGCGCGGCGCGCCGGGCTACTTCCACAACGGCACCGCCTGGGCCCCGTCCCCGACCGAGGACTGAACTCCGGGCGTCCGGCATCTGGCCTACGTCAACGGTGTCGGCATAGCCTCGGGCGCATGACCGACCGCGTAGTCCCCGAACCGCAGCGACGCCGGCGCCGCCCCACCAAGCAGGGCGTGGTGCTGTCCGCCGAGCTGATCGTCGACACCGCGATCCGGCTGATCGGCCGGCACGGCGCCGAGGCGCTCACGGTGCGGCGGCTCGGCGCGGCCCTCGGCGCCGACCCGAGCGCGGTCTACCGCTACTTCCACAGCACCGACGACCTGCTGCTCGCCGTCGCCGACGAACTGATCGGCCGCGCCCAGCGCGACTGGCGGCCCACCGGGGACTGGCGCGCCGACCTTCGCGCCATCGGCCTGCGCATCCACGCCAGCTACCAGGCCCACCCGCAGGCCGCGATCCTCGCCGCGCACCGCACCACCGGCCGCACCCACGAGATCGCCGCCGTCGAGACGATCCTCGGCGTGCTGCGCGGGGCGGGCTTCCCCGACCAGGAAGCCGTCCGGATCTACCACGCCTTCGTCGACCAGAGCCTCGGCTTCGCCGCCCTGGACGCCGCCACCCTCGCCCTGCCCTCCGCCGCCCAGAACGCCGACCTCCGGGTCTGGCAGGCCTCCTACGCCCGGCTCGACGCCGCCGACCACCCCCACATCGCGGCCACCGCCCACCTGCTCACCGCCGACATGCGCCGCAGCGGCTACCCGTACGCCCTGGACCTGCTGCTGGACGCCGCCGACGGCCGGGGCCGGGGAGGCCTCGGAGGGGAAGTCTGACGCTAAGGCTGAGCCTGAGGCCGCTCCGGTGGCCGAGCCGACGCTGCGGCTCACGA
>NZ_JBEZUT010000511.1:0-4162 GCF_040636595.1 Kitasatospora sp. NPDC036755 | reverse complement strand
TCTCCACCGCGGCCTGCGGGACGGCGGCGCGCGAGGTGGTGGTGTCCGCGACCGGCTGGGCCGCGGGCGCGGTGCCCGGGGCCGCCGGGGTGGCGGGGGCGGACGCGGCGGCCGACGGCGCCGAGGGCTTCTCGCAGCTCACCGAGGCGACGGTGAGCTTCCCGGTGACCTTGGCGACGTTCAGGTTGAGCGGGTTCACCTCCACCTGCACCTCCAGGGCGGAGGCGGCGGCGGTGGTGGTGGTCACGGTCTTCTTGGAGAACTCCACCGAGACGCTGCCGATCAGCGGCACCTCCACCTTGGTCGGGCCGTACAGCCCGACGGTGACCGGCTTGCCGAGCACGCTGAGCTTGACCGGCGCGACCACGTCGGCGGTCGGCTGCCCGTCGACCGGGCAGGTCGCCTCGGCGCTCATCGCCTCCAGGCCGAGCAGCGCGGTGGCGGGGAGTCCGGGTGCGTGCACGTCGGCGTTGACCAGCTTGACGGAGGCGGTGGCGCCCTTGGCGTCGACGCGGGTCACCGCCTTGCCGACGTCCGCCTTGACGAGCTCGACCGGGCCGGTCTGGTCGACCCCGGCCACGGTGGCCGTGAGGATGGAGCTGTCGCGCTGCGCCGGCGACTCCACCTTGTTGAGCGCGATGTTCACCGGGACGTCCACCGCCTTGTTCAACAGGCTGACGTCCAGGTCGAGTTCGGCGGTGACGGCGCGGGCCTTGCCGGGCGACGGAGCGGGCTCGGCGGCACGGGCGGGCACGGTGGTGAGCAGGGTGCTCGCCACCACGGCGGTGGCCGCGGCGGCGGAAACGATTCGGCGAGAAGACATGGCGGTACCCCCACACAGATGAAACGATGAGCCGCCAGTCTTCTCGAACAATCCGTCACATGAGTAACACAGAAAGTCATTTCACCCGTTGGAGTGAGATTGGCGTTCTGCGCTGACCCACCTCTGCTACAGCAGCCGCGGCGCACCGCCCGGCGCCCGCGGCAGACACCCTTGGCAGGCTCCTACGGCAGGCGCCAGTCCACCGGCTGCGCCCCCTGCCGCACCAGCAGCTCGTTCGCCCGGCTGAACGGCCGCGAGCCGAAGAAACCGCGGTCGGCCGACATCGGGCTGGGGTGGACCGACTCCACCGACGGGACGTCGCCCAGCAGCGGGCGCAGGTTGCGGGCGTCACTGCCCCACAGGATCGCCACCAGCGGGCCGCCGCGCGCCACCAGCGCCCGGATCGCCTGCTCGGTGACCGCCTCCCAGCCCTTGCCCCGGTGCTGGCCGCTCTTGCGCGGCTGGACGGTGAGCACCCGGTTGAGCAGCAGCACGCCCTGCCGCGTCCACGGGGTGAGGTCCCCGTTGGACGGCTGCGGCAGGCCCAGGTCGGTGCCGTACTCCCGGTAGATGTTGATCAGGCTCGCCGGGATCGGCCGCACCTCCGGGGCCACCGAGAAGCTGAGCCCGACGGCGTGGCCGGGGGTCGGGTACGGGTCCTGCCCGACGATCAGCACCCGCACGTCGGCGAAGGGCTGCTGGAAGGCCCGCAGCACGTTCGGGCCGGAGGGCAGGTAGGTGCGGCCTGCGGCCAGTTCGGTGCGCAGGAAGTCGCCCATCGCGGCGACCCGTCCGGCGACGGGTTCCAGGGCGGCGGCCCAGCCGGGCTCGACGATCTCGTTCAGTGGACGCGGTGCCATGGTCGCCACCCTATCGGCCTACACCGACAGGGCTTTCAGCGGATGATCATGCGATCGAGGCCGGTCGGGAGGCACCCGGAGGGCGAGCCGGGAGGCCGGCCGGGAGACCGTCCTCGCCTCCCTCCGGCCCTCGCCTCCCGCACCCCCGGCGCGACTACTCGACCGGCCGCCCCCGCAGCACCACCAACCGCGGGGCCGCGAGCACCCGGACGTCCGCCCTGGGGTCCTGCGCGTACACCACGAAGTCGGCCGGCGCGCCCTCGTCCAGCCCCGGCCGCCCCAGCCAGGCGCGCGCGCCCCAGCTCGCCGCCGACAGCGCCTCGGCCGGGCTCAGCCCCGCCTTCACCAGCTCCGCCACCTCCTCCGCGACCAGCCCGTGCGCCAGCGAGCCGCCCGCATCCGTGCCGACGAACACCGGGATGCCGGCGTCGTGCGCGGCGCCCACGGTGTCGTACCGGCGCTCGTGCAGCCGCCGCATGTGCGCCGCCCAGGCCGGGAACTTGGCCTCGCCGCCGGCCGCGAGGCCGGGGAAGGTGGCGATGTTGACCAGGGTCGGCACGATCGCCACCCCGCGTTCGGCGAAGGCCGGGATCAGCTCCTCGGTGAGCCCGGTGGCGTGCTCGACGCAGTCGATCCCGGCCGCCAGCAGGTCCGGCAGCGACTCCGCCGCGAAGCAGTGCGCGGTGACCCGCGCCCCCTCCTCGTGCGCCGCCGCGATCGCCTCGGCCAACGCGTCCCCGGGCCAGCAGGCGGCGAGGTCGCCGCGCTCGCGGTCGATCCAGTCGCCGACCAGCTTCACCCAGCCGTCCCCGCGCCGGGCCTCGGCCCGGACGTAGGCGGCCAGGTCGCCGGGCTCGATCTCGTGCGCGTAGTTGCGGATGTAGCGGCGGGTGCGGGCGATGTGCCGCCCGGCCCGGATGATCCGGGGCAGGTCCTCCCGGTCGTCGATCCACCGGGTGTCGGCGGCCGAGCCGGCGTCGCGGATCAGCAGGGTGCCGGCGTCCCGGTCGGTGAGCGCCTGCTTCTCGCTGGTCTCGGCGTCCACCGCGCCGTGCTCGTCCAGGCCGACGTGGCAGTGCGCGTCCACCAGGCCGGGCAGCACCCAGCCGGTCACCGTCCGCACGTCGTCGGCGGTCGGCGGGCGGGTGAAGCTCACCCGGCCGTCCACGACCCAGAGTTCGTCCCGGACGTCCTGCGGACCGACCAGCACCCGGCCCCGTACGTGCAGCACCGCGCCGTCGCTCATGCGCCCGCCCCGCTCCGCCCGCCGGGGGCAGCCGCCCGCGCGCACCCTTCGACGACCCGCTCGCTCCGCTCGCTCATGGCCGCACTCTACCGACGGGCGGGTTCCGTGTAAGCAGCCATGATGCGGCAGACTCGTTTCCGCATCCCCACCCCCGCGAAAGGCGATACCGACGTGAGTCCCTTCCTCGACCTGCCCCCGCTCAGCGCCGCCGAGTTCGCGGCGATCGAGGACCAGGTGGCCGCGCTGCTGCACACCGGGGCCGACGTGATCGTCACCCAGGGCGAGGCGCTCCTGCCCCTGGAGGCCGCGATCCGCGGCGCCGCCCACCCCGGCTCGACCGCCCTCAACATCGTCACCGGCCCGTACGGGCAGACCTTCGGCAACTGGCTGCGCTCCTGCGGGGCGAAGGTCGTCGACCTGGCCGTGCCCTTCGACAGCGCGGTGAGCGCCGAGCAGGTCGCCGAGGCGCTGGCCGCCACCCCGGAGATCGACTTCGTCTCCCTGGTGCACGCCGAGGCCGCCACCGGCAACACCAATCCGGTCGCCGGGATCGGTGCCGTGGTCCGCGAGCACGGCGCGCTGCTGATGCTCGACGCGGTGGCCTCCGTCGCCGCCGAGCCGCTGCTCACCGACGAGTGGGGCGTCGACCTGTGCGTCATCGGCGGCCAGAAGGCGATGGGCGGCCCGGCCGGGGTCTCCGCCGTGTCCGTCTCCGAGCGCGCCTGGGAGCGGATCGCCGCCAACCCGGCCGCCCCGCGCCGCTCCTACCTCTCGCTGCTCGACTGGAAGGAGCGCTGGACGGACGCCGGCCGCGCGGTGCTGCCGCACGCCCCGGCGCAGTTGGAGATGCTCGCGCTCGGCGCCTGCCTGGACCGGATCGCCGCGGCCGGCCTGCCCACCGTGATCGCCCGCCACCGCGCTGCCTCGGCCGCCACCCGGGCCGGCGTCCGCGCGCTCGGCACCCTGGCCCCGTACGTCGTCGAGGACGCCCACGCGGCCCCGGTCGCCACCACCCTGCGCACCCCGGACGGCGTCGACGCCACCGCCCTCGCCGCCCGCCTCGACCCGGCCCTGCCGGTCCAGCCGGGCGGCGGCGCGCTGGCCGGCTCGATGCTGCGGGTCAACCACTACGGGCAGGCGGCCGCGCTGGACACCGTCCGCGCCTGCCTCACCGGCCTCGCCGGGGCGACGGACGCCGACCCGGCGCCCGCCCTGGCCGCCGCCGAGGCCGCC
>NZ_JBEZUT010000510.1:0-4169 GCF_040636595.1 Kitasatospora sp. NPDC036755 | reverse complement strand
TCCGACAGGAGGCCGTCCACACCCTCCCGGTCCGTGGTGTGGTCGTCCGCGAAACGACGGTCACCCGTCGCGTCCGGCACGTACTTCACACAGACAACGATCCTCAAGCTCACGGCCTTGTCTCCTGTACTGGTCTCGTCCGGCGGCTGCGGCGGCGCAAGCGGGCGCGAACACGGCTCGCACCCACTCCGGGCAGCGAATTCCCGTGCCGGTCCGGAACTTCCTGGCAGCATACTCGCCGGTAGTCCGGCGGTCACTACTGGCCAGTAGCTTATGCCGTGCGGCTGCTCCCGCCGCCTGCGCCCATCCTGCCCCAGCCCGGGGCCGACTCCACCCGACGGGGCGGAACAAGTGCGGCGCGATTGCTCACACGGCGCTCACACCACGCGCCCGAGCGCCGCGATCACGTCCACCCTGCGCGGTTGCCCCGCCGCCCGCCGCACCACCCGGCCCTCCGCGTCCAGCACCAGGACGGTGGGCGTCCGCCGGACCTCCAGCCGGCGGACCAGCTCCAGCCGCTCCTCGGCGTCCACCTCGACGTGCTCGACCCCGTCGACCATCCCCGCCACCTCGGAGAGCACCCGGCGGGTCGCCCGACAGGGCTGGCAGAAGGCCGACGAGAACTGCACCAGCGTCGCCCGCGCGCCCAGCGGCCCGCCCAGCTCGGCCTCCGACAGCCGTACCGCGTCCGCCCCGTCCCCGCTGCTCACCCTCGGCCTCCCGTCACTCCCGCTCCGCGGCGGGCCGGGCCCGGCCCCCGTCGAGGCACGACAACGCACGTCGTCGGCCCGGTCATCCCTCCAGTCTGCGGCAGCGCCCGAGGTGCCCCGAACACACCCCGGAGCACCTCCCGAAACCCGGTCGACCACCGGCGCACGGACACGTACGATCGGCCGATGGACTCCGACTGTCGCCCGACGCCCCGGCCGGCCCGCCGTCGCGCCGTCACCCCGGCCCGGGCCGCCCTTCGACGGCGAGGCTGACGCCCCCGCCACCGTCCGTCGCGACCCTCCGGAGCCCCGTTGCAGACCGATCCCCGCGGCTTCCGCTTCGCCGCAGCACTCACCTCGATGGTCCTGGCCGTCGTCCTGCGCACCGGCAACTGCCCCCTGCTGGCCACCCAGACGGTCCTCCTCGCCCTCGGCGCGCTCGGCGGCCTGCGTCTGTCCCCGTACGTCCGACTGTTCCAGGCGCTCGTGCTCCCCCGGCTCGCACCGCCCTCCGAGACGGCGGACGAACGGACGCTCCGCTTCGACCAGGGCGTCCTCCTGGTGTTCGCCGCGGTCGGCACCCTCGGCTACTGCTCCGACGTGACGTGGCTCGGCGCGCTGGCCGTCTCGGCCGCCCTCACCTGCGCCTTCGTCAACGCCGCGTTCGGCTACTGCGTGGGCTGCGAGCTCTACCCGCTGGTCCGGCGCGCCCGGGGCCGCCTCACCGCCGGAGCCTGACGCCGGGGGCGGAAAAGTTCCCGTTCGAATTCATCACGGAGATCACACCGCCAATATTCGCTTGACCGCACGCCTCAGGTGACAGCAGGCACTCGTTCGGGGGATCATCTCCGTGAATCACCCGTGACCGCCGCGGCGTGCCGTGCTCCGGTCGGCACCACCCGCACAACGGAGCGGGTACCCGCCGAACCGGGCCCCGGCCCGTGGAAGTCAGGACTGACCGTGGCAGAGTTCGTGTACCCGCCGGTGATCGGCGCCGCACTCACCGCCTTCCGCGCACTCGACGTGCGGATCAAGATCGTGGGTGCCGAACACACCCCCGCCAGGGGGGGAGCGGTACTGGTCAGCAACCACATCAGTTACCTGGACTTCCTCTTCGCCGGCCTCGGCGCGTACCGCGGCGGCAAGCGCAAGACCCGCTTCATGGCCAAGGACGACGTCTTCAAGCACCGCGTCTCCGGCCCGCTGATGCGCGGCATGAAGCACATCCCGGTGGACCGCGCCGACGGCCAGCCCGCGTACGAGGCCGCCGTGCGCGCCCTCAAGGCCGGCGAGGTGGTCGGGGTGTTCCCCGAGGCCACCATCAGCCGCTCCTTCATGCTCAAGAAGTTCAAGACCGGCGCCGCCCGGATGGCCGCCGACTCCGGCGCGCCGCTGCTGCCCGTCGTGCTCTGGGGCACCCAGCAGCTCTGGACCAAGGGCCGCCCCAAGACCCTCACCAAGCGGCACGTCCCGGTCAC
This sequence comes from Kitasatospora sp. NPDC036755, assembly GCF_040636595.1. Lineage (NCBI taxonomy): Bacteria > Bacillati > Actinomycetota > Actinomycetes > Kitasatosporales > Streptomycetaceae > Kitasatospora > Kitasatospora sp. NPDC036755. The sequence continues at coordinate 1,981 of NZ_JBEZUT010000510.1, read as the reverse complement.
CATCATGATCGGAGAACCGATTCACCTCGGGCCCGACGACAAGCCCGTGATGGTCACCCGGCGGCTGCGCGCCGCGATGACCGAGATGCTCGACCGGGCCCAGCGCGAGTACCCCGGCAAGCCCTCCGGCCCGGATGACACCTGGTGGCTGCCCGCCCAGCTCGGCGGCACCGCGCCCACCCTGGAGGTCGCCGAGGCCGAGGACGAGGCGGAGGCGCTCGCCAAGGCCGAACGCCGCGCCGCCCGGGGCTGATCCGCTCCCCTTCTCACCCCTCCTCCCCTCTCTACTCCGTGCGATCGAGCGAACGCGGCCCGTCGCGTGTCGCCCGGTCGCCGATGCTCCCCGTCTGACACAGTGACAGCTCCTTTCAGGGGCCTTCGTCCTGAATCCGCGGCGGGGGCGAGACGTCGGAGCGGTCGAAAGGCACGGAGGCGGAGATGGCACGGATCACCACCGGCACACGGCAGTCGTCCACGGGCAGGGCCCGCACCCGCGCGAGCGCCGGTGCGGGCCTTCTGCTTCTGGGCACCCTGCTCACCGGCTGCGGGGCCGAACCCGGGGACATCCCGCTCTCCGAGATCCGGCCGGAGGTCCCCACCGCCGCCCCCGAGGCGACTGCCGCGACCCCGGGCGTCGTCGGCGCGGCCATCGGAGCCCCCGCGGCCGCCGTGCACAACGGGCTGATCGTCAGCCGCGCCTACACCGACGCCTCCCGCACCACCAGTGCGATCGTCACCCTCTCCCCCGACGGCACCGGCCAGCGGCAGGTCACCCAACCACCGGCCCACGCGCTCGACGACCGCCCGGACTGGTCCCCCGACGGCACCACCATCGCCTTCGACCGCACCGACCCGCAGACCGGAGCCGCCCGGCTCTTCACCGTCCCGACCGCCGGCGGCCCCGAGCACCGGATCAGCCAGCTCTGCGACAGCGGCACCGCCGACTGCGCCAACGAGGACGAACGCGCTCCCGCCTTCTCCCCGGACGGCAAACAGGTCGCCTTCAGCCGCTCCTGGGGCACCCAGGACCCGTCCGGCAGCCACCAGATCCAGTACTCCGACCTCTACCTGATGAGCCCCGAGGGCACCGACGTCCAGCGGCTCACCTTCCTCACCAACGACAAGCCCTACTCCGGTGCGGTCGGCAACCCCAGCTGGTCCCCCGACGGCAAACAGCTCACCTTCGAGTACCGCACCAGCGCCACCGGGCAGCCCGCCAACAGCCGCGCCATCTACGTCGTCAGCGCGGACGGCACCGGCCTGCGCCAGCTCACGCCCTGGGAACTGCGCGCCGGCGACCGCGCGGACTGGTCCCCCGACGGCACCCAGATCCTCTTCACCACCTACCCGGCCGGCCCCGACAACGCTCCCGGCGGCGGCATCTACACCGTCCACCCCGACGGCAGCGCCGTCGGCGCCCTCACCCCCGCCCCGTCGGACGTCTTCTACGGCACGGCCGCCTACGCTCCCGACGGCAAGTCCATCGTCTTCGCCCAGGCGCCCGCGGGCGCCGGCACCGACCTCTACAGCATGCACCCGGACGGGACGGGCGTCGTCCGGCTCACCAACAACGCGGACAAGTGGCTCAGCCGGCCGGTCTGGGGGACCGCGGAGGCCTCCGCGGCTCCCACCGATCAGGCACAGGCAACGGCCGAGGCATCGGATCAGGCGTCCGCTCCGGCATCCGGTGGGGCGCCCGGTCAGGCGTCGGAAGCGCCGCAGGCGCCCCGGACGCCGCAGCCCGATGCCCAGCAGCCGGCCCGGGCCCAGGGACAGGGAGCCACCGAGAAGCCGCAGCCGGGTTCGGGATCAGAGCCCGGCTCCGGCTCCGGCTCCCGGCCCGATTCGGAGTCCGATTCCGAGGAATAGCACACGCGCTCCTGTCCGGAAACGCGAAGAACCCCCATCCGGGTCCCGGATGGGGGTTCTTCAGAAGAATTGTTCGGCGGCGTCCTACTCTCCCACAGGGTCCCCCCTGCAG
>NZ_JBEZUT010000509.1:0-4172 GCF_040636595.1 Kitasatospora sp. NPDC036755 | reverse complement strand
GCCGTTCCCCGGGCCGCCGGTGGCGGGGGCGCCGGTGCAGCTCGCCGAGCCCGGCGAGGCCGTGGGGGTGGCGCAGGCGGGGTCGCGGCGCACCGGGTCCGGGATGTGGACGGTGGTGAAGTCCTTCTCCGGCATCGTCCGCACCGCGTCGCTCATCGCCTTCTGCCAGATCGGTCCGGGGCCGGTGGCGCCGTAGACCTCGGCCTGGTAGGCGCCGCCGATCCGGATGTTGCGCATCGGCACCTTGGTGCCCGGGCTGCCCAGCCAGACCGAGCCGGCCAGGTTGCCCGTGTAGCCGGTGAACCAGGCCGACTTCTTCTCGTCCGTCGTCCCGGTCTTGCCGGCGATCTGGCGGCGGTCGTCCAGGCCGAGGTCGCGCGCGGTACCGCCCTTCTCCGTCACCCCGAGCAGCACGCTGTTGATCACGTCGGCGGTGTCCTCGGACATCGCCTCGCCGCACCGGGCCGGGGGCACCGGGACGTCGGCGCCGTCCACCGTGGTGATCCGGTTGATCGCCATCGGCGCGCAGTAGGTGCCCCGGGCGGCGAAGGTCGCGTACACGTTGGCCATGGTCAGCGGGCTGACCTCCTGGGTGCCGAGGCCGAGCGCGGGCACCTCCTGGAGCGGTGAGCCGTCCGCCTTGCCCGGCATGCCCAGCTTGTTGGCCATCTGCTTGACCGCGCAGAGGCCGATCTCCTGCTCCATCTGCACGAAGTAGGTGTTCACCGAGAGCGCCATGGCCTGCTTGAGCTCGTACGGGCCCGTCTCGGAGGCGCTCTCGTTGGGGATGGTGCCCTCCTTCTTGCCCTTGCTGAGGTTCTTCCAGGTGCCGTCGCAGGTCTTCATCGTCGGCCAGTCCATCCGGTTGGGCGAGTCGTACCGCTGGGTGGACGACAGACCGGCCTCCAGGGCGGCCGCGGCCACGATCGGCTTGAAGTTGGAGCCGGGCTGGAAGCCCATGCCGCCGCCCATCGCCGCGTCCACGTTGTAGTTGACGACGGTCTCGTTCTTGTCCTTGGCCAGGCCGTACGGCCGGGTCTGCGCCATCGCCAGGATCTTGCCGCTGCCGGGCTCGACCATCGTCATCGCCGCCGAGACCGGGTCGGTGACGTACACCTTGGTGGAGACGGCGTTCTGGGCGGCGGCCTGCTTGTCCGGGTCCAGCGTGGTGTAGATGTTCAGACCGCCGGTGTCCCACAGCTTCTTGCGCTCGGCCGCGCTCTTGCCGAAGGCCGGGTCCTGCTTGACGACGTGGCGCACGTAGTCGCAGAAGAAGCCCATGCCGGCCTGCGCGGTGATGCAACCGTTGCGCGGGTCCTGGTAGTTGAGGCCGAGCGGGGCGGCCTTGGCCTCCTTGGCCTGGTCCGCGGTGATGTGCTTGTTCTCCACCATCTTGTCGATGACGGTGTCGCGGCGCTTCTGGGCGGCCACCGGGTGCAGCTTCGGATCGTACTGGGACGGGTTCTGCACCAGCCCCGCGAGCATCGCCGCCTCGGGCAGGCTGAGGTCCTTGGCGTCCTTGCCGAAGTAGCGCCGGGAGGCGGCCTGGATGCCGTACGCCTGGTGGCCGTAGAAGGTGATGTTGAGGTAGTTGGTGAGGATCTGGTCCTTGGTCAGGTCCTCCTCCAGCTTGATGGCGTACCGGAGTTCCTGGATCTTGCGGCCCAGGGTCTTGCGCTGGGCCTCCAGGACGGCCGCCTGGTCGTCGCCGGCCTTCTCCACGTTGACGTTCTTCACGTACTGCTGGGTCAGCGTCGAGGCGCCCTGGACGGCCGCCCCGCTCTCCGCGTTCTTGGTGATCGCGCGCAGGACGCCCTTGAGGTCGACGGCACCGTGCTCGTAGAAGCGGGCGTCCTCGATGTCCACCTGCGCCGTGCGGATCAGCGGGGACATCTGGTCGGCGGGTATGACGGTGCGGTCGCGCTCGTACACCTTGGCTATCAGGCCGCCGTTGGCGTCGAAGATCTGCGTCGCCTGGCTCAACGGCGGGGTCCTGAAGTCGTCGGGGATGTTCTGGAAACCCTCGGCGCCGTTCTTCGCGCCGAGTCCGACCGCGCCCGCCGCCGGGAGGATCACGCCCGCCAGCAGGACGCCGCCCAGCACGCTGGCTCCGAGGAAGGTGGCCGCGTGGCGCAGCATGCCGAACGGGGTCTCGCGGCGCCTCGGTCGCGGCACCCAGGTGTCGCCCGGGTCCGAGGCGGCTTTGCGGCTCTTCGGTGACATAGATCGAACATTACGGCCGTGAACAGGCCCTGGGGAGCGGGTGTTGGCGAAGGATTGTCACAAAATCGCGACGGATTCGCCTCATTCCCGAGGGTCCCCGGGGCCGGCGCACCGGGACACGGGCCGTTCGCTCACGACCCTTGCCCCGGTGCCCCCTCCCTAGCCGGCCGGGCAGAAGAGGTCCCGGGCCGGGCGCTCGCCGGTCACCAGGTAGTCCGTCACCACCCGGTCGCCGCAGGCGTTCCCGTTGGCCCGGTACACGTCGTGGCCGCCCGAATCCACCGTCACCATCCGGGCCCGGTCCCCGAACGCCGCACGCAGTTTGAGCGCGCCGGAGTACGGGCTGGCGGGGTCACGAAGGTTCTGCGTCAGCAGGACGTTCGCCGGGCCCCGGTCGGTGACCCGCACCGGCGGCTCGGCGGGCGCGAACGGCCAGAACGCGCAGGCCATCACGTTCACCGGCATGCCCGCGGTGAGCGGACGGGCGGCGCGGTCGGCGGCGACGGCCCGGGCGTAGCCGGCCGGGTCGGCGGGCCAGCTCACGTCGTTGCAGAGGGTGGCGGCCGAGGCCGCGATGTGGTTCTGCATCACCTCGTCGGGCAGCTGGGCCGGCGCCGCGGGCAGCGGACGGCGGCCCAGCCCGGCCAGCATCAGCCGGGCGAGGCCGGGGAACCGCTTGTCCGCGATCATGGACTGCACCATGGTCTCGCGCAGGACGTTGCCGTTCAGCTCCGCCGGATTGGCCCCCTGCCAGGGGATCGGCGCGCGGTCCAGGCGGGCGGCGAGGTCGAGGAAGACCGAGCGGACCTCCTCGGGAGTGTCCGCGACCCGGTCCGGATTGCCCGGTGCGGCGGCCCACGTGGCGAAGTCGGGGAAGCGGTCCTCGACACCCTGGCCGAAGGCGGCCAGCCAGCCGCGCCCGACCCGGGTCGGGTCCGGGTCGTCGTTGCTGTCCAGCACGATCCGGTCGGTCCGCTCGGGGAACAGGCTGGCGTAGACCGCGCCCGCGTACGTGCCGTACGAGGTGCCCCAGGCGGAGAGGCGGGGTTCGCCGAGCGCGCGCCGGATGCTGTCGATGTCACGGGCCTCGTTCGCGGTGGAGATGCTGCGCATCACCGGGCCGCCGTTGCGGGCGCAGGTCTCGGCGAACCGGCGTCCGGTGGAGACGCTCTCGTCGATCGAGCCGTCGGCGGCGGGCCAGGGCCGGAGTTTGACCCAGGCCAGGTCCGCGTGGTCCACGCCGCAGCTGACCGGGGTGGAGCGGCCGACCCCGCGCGGGTCGAAGCCGACCAGGTCGTAGCGGTCCCGGACCGGCTCCGGGATCTGGTCGAACTGGGTGGACGGACGGTCCACGCCGGTGTCGCCGGGGCCGCCCGGGATGATCAGCAGGACGCCCCGGCGCAGGGCGGGCTTGGCGGTGGCGATCCGGGAGACGGCGAGCGTGATCCGCGGGCCGTGCGGATCACGGTAGTCCAGCGGGACGGTGAGGTCGGCGCACTTCTGGCCCCGTTTCACCTCGCCCGCGCAGTCGGTCCAGGCGAGGCGGTCCCGTCCGGGCCGCTGGGAGTCGGCCGCGTCGGCGGGCACGGCGCTCAGCGCGGTGACGGCGAGCGCGGCGGCCGCGGTGAACGCGGCGGTGATCGTGCGGGTGGGTGTGCGGGCGGTCCTGCCGGTGGGTGCGCTGGTGGGTTTCGACATGCCCAAGAGTCTGCTGGGGCAGGGTACTTGGGCCCATGCGGGCAGCGGGCCGGTCCGGGGTGGGGATATCCCCCCGGCGAGGGGGTGGAGACCGCTTCCGGGTGGCCGCGGTCTCCGGTCGGGGAGGGTGTGGTGGGGGAAGGGACCGGACGCCGGCTCAGACCCGAATCCGCAGGTAGTAGTGCGGTGTAGCGGCTGATACGACGACAGGTGTCCGTGCCGGTTTGAGATGATCGAGGTTCTCTACGCCT
>NZ_JBEZUT010000508.1:0-4203 GCF_040636595.1 Kitasatospora sp. NPDC036755 | reverse complement strand
GCCGCCGGTGCCGCCGGAACCGCCGGCCGCGCCGCCGGAACCGCCCGCGGCACCGCCGGACCCGCCGGCCGCGCCTCCGGAGCCGCCCGAGCCCGAACCGGTCTTGACCGGCTGGCCGTTCTGCACGGTGCAGTCGATCGGGGTGCCCGCCTTGTCACAGGGGCTGGGCATCGGGGCGTTCTTGAGGACGGTCAGCTCGCCCGCCGAGTTGAAGGTCGGGTTGGCGCAGTTGGAGAGGGTGTTCGGGTCGACCGGGCTGGCGTTGCCGGGGATGTTCCTGGTCTGCAGCAGCCCGCCCTTGACCAGGCCGCGCGGGATCGGCGAGTAGCCGAGGTCGTCCGCCTTGCCCTGGCCCTCGCACAGCACGTAGGAGAGGAAGCGGCTGAGCGCGGAGCCCTTGTCGTTGTTGAAGCGCGGCGGCGGCGGGCTGGCCGCACCGGCCCGCGGCACGATCAGGTAGCTGTAGCTGGAGATCGGGTAGGCGCGCGGGTCGTCCATGGTGTAGACGCCGTCGAGGTTCTGCTGCAGGTAGTTCGGGTCGTTCGCCGGGGTGCCGTCGTCCACGCCGCGGATCTTGGCGGCGGTGAGCGCGACGGCGACGTTGGAGGCGGTCGGCAGCGAGTAGTAGCCGGCCTGGTTGAGCACCTTCACGACCGGCCAGTTGCTGCGCTTGGCGAAGGCGTACTCGTCGTAGCCGATGGTGCCGACGTTGGTCGGGGACTTGATGTAGCCGGCGACGACGTCGGAGCCGTTCTGCGCCGTCATCCGGCCGGAGGGCGGGAAGAACTCGGTGTAGTCGCCGCAGCTCACACCGTTGACGGAGGCGCAGTAGGCGTCCCACTGGTCCTTGTGGGTGTGCTCCATCCAGCGGGTGAACTGCGCGGTGGCGCCGGAGCCGTCGGAGCGGACCACCGGGGTGATCGGCAGGCTGGGCAGCGCCCTGCCGTAGTCGGCGGTGATCTTCGGGTCGTTCCAGTTGGTGATCTTGTTGGTGAAGATGTCCACGATGGTCTGCGGGGACAGCCGCAGGTCGCGGACCTGCTTGCCGCCGACCACCAGGTTGTACATGAAGGTGGTGCCGCCCGCCGTGATCGGCACGTAGGAGAAGCCCCAGACCGGGTTCTCCGCGCTTCCGGCGCCGTTCGCCTTGCCGCCCTGGCCCACGCCGGTGTCCTGGGCGGAGCGGAACGGCACGTCCGAGGCGGTGAAGTCGTCCTGCCCGACCGACCACTGGGTGCGGCCGGCGGCCGAGCCGACCGGGTTGAAGTTGATCTGGATGCCCTGCGGGGACACGTCCTGCCGCCACTGGTCGATGGCGGGGCCGGCCCAGCTGGAGCCGTCCGCGCTCAGCGAGACGGAGGCCGCGAACGCCGGGGTCTGCCCCAGCAGGGGGGAGGCCGCCGCGAGCATCAGGGACATCGTCCCCGCCAGCAGCCGGGCCACGGAGCGACTGAGGCCCCTGGACATGTGAACTCCTCTGGTACGGAGGGTGGTTGGCCTTGTCATCGATGCTTCGCCTCGGAGTGGAGGGCGTACGGGCGGGCGATGCCCCCGAGGGCGGCCGCCTCCTGGCGGCGGGCCTCCCGGCTGATCATGCGCTTCTGGGCCCTGGTCAGCTGGCCGGGTCGGCGGCCGCCCAGGACGCGCGCGGTGACGAAGAGGATCAGCACCACGGCCATCAGGGTCAGGCCCGCGGCGAAACCGCGCGCGATCATCCCGTCGTAGGGCTGCTTGACGTAGTTCCAGATGTACAGCGGCAGCGACACCTGGTGCTCGAAGAACGGGTTGCCGTTGAACTGCGAGGTGAAGCCGGAGGTCAGCAGCACCGGCGAGGTCTCGCCGACACCGCGCGCCATGCCGAGCACGACCGCCGTCACCAGGCCGGGCCGGGCGGTCGGCAGCACCACGTTCCACACCGTGCGCCACTGGCTGCCGCCGAGCGCGTACGAGGCCTCCCGCAGGGTGCCCGGCACCAGCCGGATCACCACCTCGGCGGCCCGGGTGACGATCGGCATCATCATCACGGTGAGTGCGAGGGAGGCCGCGAAGCCGCTCTTCTCGAAGCCGAAGGTGAGGATCACGACGCCGAGGATGAACAGCCCCGCCACGATGGACGGCAGGGCCGTCATCGCCTCGACCAGGGTGCGCACCGGGCGGGCCATCCGGCCGCCGACCTCGGACATGAAGACGGCCGCCGCGATGCCCAGTGGGACGGCGAACAGCGTGGCCAGGCCGAGCTGTTCCAGCGAGCCGACGACGGCGTTCAGCGCGCCGCCCGAGTCCAGCCCGTCGAGCGGGCCGGTGTGGTCCATCGACTGGGTAAAGAAGTTGAGGTGCTGGGCGGCCTCCCAGCCGCGGGTGGCGACGTAGCCGATCTGTTCGGCGATCAGCCCGACCACCAGCAGCCCGGAGCTCCAGGCCGTCACGGCGATCAGCCGGTCCCGCACCATCATCGGGTGCCACTGGAGCCGGCCGACCAGGTAGTAGCCGGCCAGGAAGAGCAGGTACCAGCAGATCAGGAAGCCGAAGGCGCCGCTGAACGGCAGCACCCGCTCGTACAGCACCCAGTCCAGCGCGAGCGAGCCGACGGCCGCGCCCGCCACGGTGAGGACGTCGTCGCGGGTGACGCCGCCGATCCGGAGCTTCTTCTCCGGCCGCGGGGCCCCGGTCGCGGCGGGCCCGGCGGGCGCCGCTTCGTCGACGGGCCCGGACGCCGCGACCGGCGGCAGGTCGAGCGTGGTCATCGGATGGTCCCTTCACGGTTCGGGTGGCGGCGTGCCCCACGGGCGATCTGACGGTTCGTCATGCTCAGTCCGCCGTCGCCGCGCCGGAGCGCGAGCGGTTGATGACGAACCCGGCCAGCACGTTGACCAGCAGGGTGAGCGCGAACAGCACCAGACCCGCGGCCATCAGCGCGGAGAGCGACAGCGCGTCCGACTCGCCGAAGCGCAGCGCGATCAGCGCCGAGATCGAGTTGGCGCCGTTCTCCAGGATGTGGGTGATGGCCTTGAAGTTCGGCGAGATGATCAGCGCCACGGCGATGGTCTCGCCCATCGCCCGGCCGAAGCCCAGCATCACCGCGCCGATCACACCGCCCTTGCCGAACGGCAGGACGACCGAGCGGACCATTCCCCAGCGGGTCGAGCCGAGCGCGTACGCGCCCTCCCGCTCGCCCTGCGGGGCCTGGGAGAAGACCTCCCGGCTGAGCGAGGTGATGATCGGAATGATCATCAGTGAGACCACCACCCCCGCGATGAAGGTCGACGAGGTGTACGAGGTGCCGATGTCGCCGGTGCGCACCTTGAGGAACGGGACGTAGTCCCCCAGGTGGTTGGCCAGCCAGCGGACGAAGCCGAGGATCCGCGGCTGGAGGAAGAACAGGCCCCACAGGCCGTAGACGATGCTGGGGATCGCCGCCATCAGGTCGACCAGCGAGACCAGGGCGGCCCGCAGCCGCACCGGGGCGTACTCGGAGATGAAGATCGCGGTGCCGAGCGCCACCGGGACGGCGATGACCAGCGCGATCAGCGCGATCAGCAGGCCGTTGGGCAGGACGGCGCCGATGCCGAAGTTGTGGGCGGCGGTCTGCCACTTCTGCTCGGTCAGGAAGGACCAGCCGACGGCGCGCAGCGCGTCGGTGCCGCGCAGGATCAGGAAGAAGGCGATCAGTCCCATGATCGCGAAGACCGAGAGGCCGGCCAGCCGCAGCACGCCGCGGAAGACCCGGTCGCCCGGGGTCGCGGGGGCGGTGATGGTGCGCGGCACGTCCTGGTCGGGCCCGTGGCCGGGTTCGCGTGGTGCCCCGGCGTACGGTGCCGCGGGCTCGGCGGCGGATGTCATGGTGTGCTCTCCGTGCTCGGGAACGGGCGTGCTCGGTGAGGGACCGGGGCGCTGCCTCGGCGGGAGGGAACGCGCTCGGCGGGGCCGGAACGGCGGCCCCGCCGAGCGCGGGTTCCTACTTGCGGCGCAGTCGCGACCACTGGGTGCGGGCGCCGGCCAGCACCTTCGCCCCGGCCGGGGTGCCGCCGAGGAACAGCGCGGCCGGTCCACCGACCAGCAGCACCAGGCCGGCGATCAGCGCGACGGGCAGCAGCAGCCGGGCAGCGCCGGAACGGTCGGGCACCGGGGTGCCGACGGGGGCCGCGGCGATCGCGTTGCCGGAGGGCGCGGCGCTCGCGCCGGGCTTGGCGCCGCCGGCCGCGG
>NZ_JBEZUT010000507.1:0-4211 GCF_040636595.1 Kitasatospora sp. NPDC036755 | reverse complement strand
GGCGCGCCGGCCCCCCCCCCCTTGGCGGTTGGGATCTGTTGGCGCGCCGGGCCGGGGGGGGGGGCGGGGGGGCGGGGGGGGCCGGGGGGGGGGGGGGGGGGCGCCCCCCCCCCCCCCCCGCCACTGGTGTCTGGTGACCTATTTGGAGCGCCGACGACGTGACACCTGCGTCGTCGGCACCCGAGATCGTCAGAGCGATTGTCGGGCTTGGCTTGGCCGGGAACTGACGCTACGAAGACTGTGCACAGAGTTGGTCAGCGAACCCTTCCGTCAATCGTTTCGTCAACTGCTTACCTCAGCAGCTCTGTCCGGTTTGAACGGTGGTTCCCGATTCGGAGCATCCGTGATGCTAGTCACTTCACGTATGGTCCCGGTTTGACCTGGACCGAAGGCTTGCCCTCGCCTTGCCCTCCGGCCGGATGTCGTTCGTCCGGCACCCACAGACAGATGACTCGGCGTGATAGTCGGTGGAGGGTAGAGAAGTTGACGACCCACGTCCGATTGCGTCGAATGGTGGGACGGGAGGGGCCGCCTTCGGCACGGTCGAAATCCCGGATGGCCGTCGTGAGTTCCCTGGCGGTTCCAGAGTTCTCTGTTGTCCCCGCCGAGCTTGCAGTTCATCCTGGAAACCGTCCGGTCGAACATGCGGAACGGCGACTACGCTCGCAGGGGCGACTTCCTGCCGGAGTGATGAACATCGGAATATGGGGTTCACGGGACCGGGCCGGCCGAAGGGTCGGTCCGGTCCCCGGTCGTTGTGAGGAATCAGGAGCCATGGCTGTGCGGGACTTTCTGAAGTCGCGGGAGGGGATGGTCCTGCTGGCGGGCCTCCTCTTGATCGTCGGCGTGACCGGCTACCTGAAGCTCAGGCCCGGTGGGTCGGAGACGAAGGACTACGTGGGCCGCTGGGTCGCGCGGGACGAGGTGATCGAGCTGCGGGAGGACGGGACGCTCGGGGAGGTGCGGCTCGACGGCTACTTCTGCCGGAAGGAGCCTGTGGCGAGCCCCGGCCCACTCGGCGAGTACCAGGGGAGCTGGAAGACCGGGAGCGTCGACGACGCGGGCTCCGGGGTCTTCGTGACCCTGCGGAACTACGAGCGTGGGCAGGATTGTCAGATCTATTTGCAGGAAGGACGGAAGGGGAAGACGTTCGCTCTGGGTGCCCAGCCGCGGGGGGATGCGGAGCGCTCCTTCATGAGGGCGTAAGGCTACGGCCCGAGTGAGCCCGTCCCGGGAGCGCCCCATCCGTTCGTCGGGTGGGGCGCTCCCGGCGTTCGGGCGGCCGCACCCCCGTGGCGGCCGCCCGCCCGTTCCGGGGCTCACGGGTGGTAGACGACCTCGGGGAAGGCCTTGGACGGGCCGTCGAGGAGGTTGCCGTGGTGGCGGCCCCGCAGGTGGAGGTCGAAGAAGGCCAGCGGGTAGGCCTGTTGGATGAGGACGCCGCGCTGCGGGTCGAGGGTGCCGACCTGGGACTGGATCTCCTGCTCGGTCATGCCGAGCAGCCTGCCCGCCTGCGGGATCAGCGTCATGTTGTCGCCGTACGAGCTGTGGATGGCTCCGGTGGCCTGGACGTCGAGGCGCCAGCCGCGCAGGTGGCCCCAGAAGGTCCGGATGAACGGGCTGGTGGCCCGGGTGTAGTTGGCGGTCATCATCATGAACGGCCGGTCGATGTCGGTGGTGATGGCGGGGTTCGACTCCATCCGCCCGTCCAGGGTGAGCCCGGCGCGGATGCGCTGGTCGGCGACCATGGCGAGGCCGACGGCGGTGCCGCCCTTGGACCAGCCGAAGGCGCCGATGTTCCGGGCGTCCAGGCCGCCGAGGAGGCCGGGCGGCAGGGGGCGGCCGTCGACGTCGGGGTTGCGGCCGTTGGCGAGGTCGACGACGCGGTCGAGGAGGAAGAGCAGGTCGGCGGCGTAGTCCTTCGGGGCCAGCCCCGGGGCGACGCCGTCCCGGGTGACGACGGTGCCGTCGGGGAACTCGGTGAACCCGTCGTGGGTGTGGTCGACGGTGACGACGGCGAAGCCGTGGCTGGCCAACTCCTGGACCACGATGGTGCGGTCGGCGCGGTGGCTGCCCGCGCCGTGCGAGTAGAGGACGACGGGCAGCGGCCGGCCGGCCCGGTGGACGGGCGCGCCCTGGTGGCCGGCGGTGAGCGGGGCGAGGGAGAGGGGGAGGGGGAAGCCGGCGTCGTCGAGGAAGGCCTGCAGGGCGCCGTCGGGCATCCAGGGGGCGAGCGGGTACGCGTCGGCGGCCGCGGCGCGGGCCGGGTACCAGACGGTGGCCATCAGCTCGCGGAACTTTCCGGGCCGGGCGTTCGGGTCGAGCCGGGACTCGTCGCGCAGGTGCAGCGGCACCATGCCGACGGGGAAGGGCCCGGTGGGGGCGGGCAGGGTGAGCCGCGCGGGGGTGCCGGTGCCGTCGGCGGAGAGGGCGGGGGCGGGGGCGGCGGAGGGGGCGGCCGAGGCGGTGCCGGCGAGGCCCAGTGGGGCGGCGGCACCCAGGGCGATGGCGGCGCCCAGCACGCGGCGGCGGGTCGGTCCGGAGGGGCGGGCGGTCGGCGTGGTGTCCATGCGCGAAACGCTGTCACGCGGCGCGTGGGGTGGTCATCGGCCCACGGATTGATGATCCGTCACCCCGCATCGGCCCGGGGGTTTACATCCCCGGGACGATGCGGAGGCGGGCCGGACCAGACCGGGCCGGGATCGGGCGCGGGCCGGGCGGGGTGCCGCCGTTCGCGGTGCGCCGCCGTCCTACACGGCGTTCTTGTCGATCAGCATCCGCAGCACGTTGACGTGGAAGTCGGGGAAGTCCATCGGCACGATGCCGAACCGGGCGCGCTGCTGGGTGCGGGCGCTCAGGTACGGGTAGACCGTGCGGTCCATCAGGGCCTGCGAGCTGGTCTTCGGCCAGTAACCTCCGGCGTACGAGAGGAAGTTGACGAACATCTTCGGGTAGCTCGGATTGCCGAAGGCCTTGTCGAACTGGGCGGTGATGCGCTGCCCCTTCGTTCCGAGGGGGTCGAGGCCGCCGGTCTGCCAGAGGTCCTGGGTGTCGAAGTAGTCGTTCTCGCCGCTGGACCAGTCGATCAGGCCCCACGGGTTGACGAAGTCGGCGATCAGGACGACCTTCCCCCGGGCGGTGGCGAGGGTCGGCCACCCGTGGAAGTGGAACAGGCCGCGGTAGCCGAGCCCGTCGAGGTAGTGGTTGATCCGCCGCATGAACTCGGTGTCGTCGAGCGACTGGCCGCCGGCGCGCTCGTTGCGCAGGCGCATCAGGACGGTCTCGCCGGGGTGCGACCCGAGGAAGGTCCGGCACTGGTCGAGCACGTCCTGGAGGCGGATGTGCTGGTAGGCGTCGGAGTGGTAGATCCCGAGTTCGTCGGGCGCGCCCTGGAGGCCGTTGCAGCGGATGTCGAGGAAGCGGACGCCTTCGGCCAACTGCTGGGGGAGGCCCCAGTTCTGGGTGTGGGACCACTCGGTGCCGTAGGCGGGGTTCTGGCAGCAGGAGTCGTGGGTGCCGGGGACGGTGAGGTCGAGCAGGGACAGGTTGCCGTCGAGGCGGCCCATCCAGCCGTCGGTCGGCAGGCCGCGCGGGGTGGTGGCGCCGGTGGCTGCCAGGGCGGTGCCCGGCAGGGCGAGGCCGCCGAGGGCGGCGGCGGCGCCGATTCCCGCGCCCCACTTGAGAAGATCACGGCGTGCTGTGCCCATGGTGCGGCTCCTCGGGGTCGGGTTCGTCCGGTGTTCCGATGTGCGGCCGTTCGAGGTGTGCCTTGTCATCCTGGGGTACGCGACCGCCGATTCGGCAGGTTCGCGACAAGAAAATCCGGGCTCCCGGCCCGGGGCCCGGCCGGGTGAAGATCGAAATGCGCGGGTGACCGCCGCCCGCCACGGTGGGACCGTGGCTTCGATCGTCGTCCTCTTCGAACTGGGCCCGGACCAGGCCCTCGGTGCCGAGGGCGTCGGGCCCGGCGTGGTCGCGGTGCACGCCGCCGGCCAGGATCCGGACGTCCCGGAGGACCCGCAGGCACGGACCCTCTGCGGGCTGGACACCGCCCCGATGGAGCACTCCCACTACCGCCCGTCCCGGCCGGGCGAGCCGTGGTACCCGCCCGAGCTGGAGCAGCGGCGCTGCCGGCTCTGCGAGGTGGCGCTGCACCGGCTCTGAGGGCGCACCGGGCCGGTGCGCCCCCGGCCTGTCGGTCGGGCCGGTGC
>NZ_JBEZUT010000506.1:0-4225 GCF_040636595.1 Kitasatospora sp. NPDC036755 | reverse complement strand
GCGCCACCCGCCGCTCCGCCCGGACGGCCGCCGCCGACCCCGGCGCCGGCGGTTGGGCGCGGCGTATCGCCGCCCTGCCCGACGGCGAACGGCAGGCCACCGTGCTCGACCTGGTGCGCGCCACCGCGGCCACCGCGCTCGGCCACGCCACCGGCGAGGCCGTCGACGCCACCCAGGCGTTCAAGGAGCAGGGCTTCGACTCGCTCACCGCCGTCGAACTGCGCAACCAGCTCGGCGCCGCCACCGGTCTGCGGCTGCCGACCGCCCTGGTCTTCGACCACCCCAACCCGGAGGCGCTGACCCGCTACCTGCTCGGCCAGGTCGGCGGGCCGGCCCCGGCCGCCGCAAAGGCCCGCCCGGCCCCGGCGGCCACCGTCGCGGGCGACGACCCGATCGTGATCGTCGGCGCCGCCTGCCGCTACCCGGGCGGGGTCGCCTCGCCCGAGGACCTGTGGCGGCTGGTCGACACCGGCACCGACGCGATCAGCGGCTTCCCCGACAACCGCGGCTGGGACCTGGAGAAGCTCTACGACCCGGACCCGGAGCACAGCGGCACCTCCTACGTGCGCACCGGCGGCTTCCTGCACGACGCCGACCTGTTCGACCGGGAGTTCTTCGGCATCTCCCCGCGCGAGGCCACCGCGATGGACCCGCAGCAGCGGCTGCTGCTGGAGACCGCCTGGGACGCCTTCGAGGACGCGGCGATCGACCCGGGCACGCTGCGCGGCAGCGCCACCGGGGTGTACGTCGGCGCGATGTACGACGACTACGCCTCCCACCTGCCCGCCGTCCCACCGGAGTTCGAGGGCTTCCTGCTGGTCGGCAACACCTCCAGCGTGGTGTCCGGCCGGCTCGCCTACGCGTACGGCCTCGAAGGCCCGGCCGTCACGGTGGACACCGCCTGCTCGTCCTCGCTGGTCGCCCTGCACCTCGCCGCGCAGGCGCTGCGCTCCGGCGAGAGCGACCTGGTGCTCGCCGGCGGCGTCACCGTGATGGCAGGGCCCGGCTCGTTCGTCGAGTTCAGCCGGCAGCGCGGGCTCGCCCCGGACGGCCGCTGCAAGTCCTTCTCGGCGCACGCCGACGGCACCGCGTGGAGCGAGGGGGTGGGCCTGGTGCTGCTGGAGCGGCTGTCCGACGCACGCCGCCGCGGCCACCGGGTGCTCGCGGTGCTGCGCGGCTCCGCGGTCAACCAGGACGGCGCCAGCAACGGGCTCACCGCGCCCAACGGCCCGGCCCAGGAACGGGTGATCCTTCAGGCCCTCGCCAACGCCGGCCTCACCACCGCGGACGTCGACGCCGTCGAGGCGCACGGCACCGGCACCAGCCTCGGCGACCCGATCGAGGCGCGGGCGCTGGCCGCCACCTACGGCGCGGGCCGGGACGGGGCGAACCCGCTCTGGCTGGGCTCGCTGAAGTCCAACATCGGCCACGCCCAGGCCTCGGCGGGCGTCGGCGGCGTCATCAAGATGATCGAGGCGATGCGCCGCGGCACCCTCCCGCGCACCCTGCACGCGGAGGACCCGACCCCGCACGTCGACTGGGACGACAGCGCGCTCGCGCTGCTCACCGAGGCCCGGGACTGGCCGGAGACCGGCCGCCCGCGCCGCGCCGCCGTCTCCTCCTTCGGGATCAGCGGCACCAACGCCCACGTCATCATCGAGCAGCCGGAACCCGAGGCGCAGCCCGAAGCGCCGTCGGTTCCGCAGCCCGAGCCCGGACCGGCCGCCGCCGTGCCCCTGCTGCTCTCGGCCCGCTCCGAGGCCGCGCTGCGCGGCCAGGCCGGGCGGCTGCGGCACTTCCTCGCCGAGCGCCCCGGGCTCGCGCCGCGGGACGTCGCCCGTTCGCTCGTCAGCGACCGGGCCCGCCACGGGCACCGGGCGGCGGTGGTCGGCGCCGACCGCGCGGAGCTGCTGACCGCCCTGGACGCGCTGGCCGCCGGGGAGGACTCGCCGGCCGTCGTCCGGGCCGGGGAGGCGGCCCGCGGCCGCACGGCGTTCCTGTTCACCGGCCAGGGCAGCCAGCGCGCCGGCATGGGGCGCGAGCTGTACGACGCCTTCCCGGTGTTCGCCGCCGCCTTCGACGAGGTCTGCTCCCACCTCGAACTCCCGCTGCGCGACGTGGTGTTCGACGGCGGACCGGAGCTGGACCGGACCCGCCTCGCCCAGCCTGCGCTGTTCGCGGTCGAGGTCGCGCTGTTCCGCCTCGCCGAGTCCTGGGGGATCACCCCCGACGCCGTACTCGGGCACTCCGTCGGCGAGTTCGCGGCCGCCCACGTGGCGGGCGTGCTGTCGCTGGCGGACGCCTGCGCGCTGGTCGCCGCCCGGGGCCGGCTGATGGACGAACTGCCCACCGGCGGCGCGATGATGGCCGTGGAGGCGGCCGAGTCCGAGCTGGCGCTGCCCGCCGGGGTGAGCCTCGCCGCCGTCAACGGCCCGCGTGCGCTGGTGCTCTCCGGTGACGAGGACGCCGTCCTCGACCTGGCCGGCCGGCTGAAGGCCGAGGGCCGCAAGGTGAAGCGGCTCACCGTCTCGCACGCCTTCCACTCCCACCGCATGGACGCCATGCTCGACGAGTTCGCCGCGGTGGCCGGCAAGGTGACGTTCCACCCGCCGACGCTGTCGATGGTCTCCACGGTGACCGGCGAGGCCGTCGACGCGGACACCCTGGGCACGCCCGACTACTGGGTGGCCCAGGTCCGCGGCACGGTGCGCTTCGCCGACGGGGTGCGCCGGCTGGCCGCCGACGGCGTCACCGACTACCTGGAGCTCGGCCCGGACGGGGTGCTCTCCGCCCTGGTCGAGCAGAACCTCGACGTGCCCGCCGGGGCGGTGGCCCCGCTGCTCCGCGCCGGACGGCCCGAACCGCGCACCGCGGCGGCCGCCCTGGCCCTGGCCGCGCTGCGCGACGCCCCGGTCGACTGGGCGGCCGTACTGCCCGGCGCCGGCCGGGTGCCGCTGCCCGGCTACGCCTTCCAGCGCGAGCGGCACTGGCTCACCGCCCCGGCCGTCCTCGGTGACGCGGCCGGCCTCGGGCTCGACGCCACCGGGCACCCGCTGCTCGGCGGCGCCCTGGACGTCGCGGCGGGGGAGAGCACCGTGCTGACCGGCCGGGTGTCGCTGCGCACCCACCCGTGGCTCGCCGACCACGCCGTGCTGGGCAGCGTCCTGCTGCCCGGGGCCGCCTTCGTCGACCTCGCCCTGCACGCCGCCCACCGGGCCGGCGCCACCGTGGTCGAGGACCTCACGCTCACCGCCCCGCTGGTGATCGGCGAGCAGGAGGAGGTCCGGATCCAGGTCACCGTCGGGGCCCCCGACGGGGCCGGGCGGCGCCCGCTGGCCGTCCACTCCCGTCCGCTCGGAGCCGAGGCCTGGACCGGCCACGCCACCGGCACCGCCGGCTCCCGGGAGCCGGCCGCCGCACCCGCCCGCCCGTCGGCCGGCGGCACCGCGATCGGACTGGACGGCGTCTACGAGCTGCTCGCCGACCAGGACTTCCGCTACGGCCGGGCGTTCCGCAACCTGCACCGCCTGGACCGCCACGGGGACGAACTGGTCGCCGAGGTGGCCCTGGCCGAGGAGGACCGCGCCGAGGCCGCGCGCTTCGTCCTGCACCCCGCACTGCTCGACGCCGCCCTGCACCCGCTGCTGCCCGGCGTCGCGGGGGTCGCCGAGCGCGCCATGGTGCCGTTCTCCTGGTCCGGAGTCAGCGTGCCGGCCCCCGGCGCCACCGCGGCCCGGGCCCGGATCACCGTCCGCCGCGCGGAGCGGGACGCCGTCCTGGTGAGCCTGTGGCTCACCGACGAGGCGGGCGCACCGGTGGCGGCCGTCGAGGAACTGCAGCTGCGCCCGATCGGCGCGGCCGACCTGCCGGCGGCCGCCCGCCGGACGGACGGGAGCGTGTTCGCCCCGGCCTGGACCCCGATCGACCTCCCCACCGCCGCCCAATTCACCGCGCGATTCCAGGATCGGACGACCCATCAGCTGCGTCATGGGCCACATGGTGCCAAGGCGACTCGCCATGCTCCGTGAAGCGCCAAACCGCCGCCGTGTCCCAGATTATTGGCTTATGCGCATTTTCAGACCCTGCCCCCAAGCCGCGGGCGCCCCGGCCCGGAGCGTCTGATGGCCACGCCGCAGGGCGTCGGCAGCTTCTCCTGGACAGCGGAATCAGGCTGATAGTCAAGCCCGGACCTGCTCTCCAAGCCCGGGTCGAGGTCCCGGAGGAC
>NZ_JBEZUT010000505.1:0-4232 GCF_040636595.1 Kitasatospora sp. NPDC036755 | reverse complement strand
GCGGCCTCGGCTGTCCTCCGCCCGCCCCCGACGCCCTGTCCGGGCCCGGGCCCCGACAGGGCGTCGGGGGCGGGCGGAGGACAGCCGAGGCCGCTGGGTAGCGTCCCGCCCGTCGCCGTGGCCGGGGTCCTCACGAGGAGGCTGAGCGGTTCCTGCCCGACGGCCGTCTCCCGGTAGGCGCTCCGGGGGTCCTCGGTCTCCCACACGACGGGACCGGATCCGTCCCGCTCCCGCCGCCGCCACGGAATGGACCGGTCCCGGTAGCCCTGCGCCCACCGGGCGAGGACCAGCCGGTCCCCGGTGTGCTCCGGCTGCTTCAGCACCGGGTCGTGGAACCGGTGGAGCGCCGGGCGCAGGCGGGCCAGGCGGTGGAAGGCGGCCGGCGCCGGTGGCAGCTCGCCGGTCACCGCTGCCGCCTCGTCGTCTCCGGCCGCCGCGTTCCCGGTCGCCTCCTCGGCGGGGAACCACCCGAGGGCGAACGACTCCAGGGCACCGATGGGATCGGGTGCCACCTGGTCGAGCCAGTCCACCGGCGGCACGGCGCCGGGTGCGGAGTCCGGCCTGACCACGTCCGGCAGCTCCCGGCTCAGCGGTTCGCGGAACTCCGGTTCGGCCGGGCCGGCGTGGACGGTCCCCGGGGGCGTTCCCCGGTGGAGGGCGGCGCCGAGCGGCAGACAGCCCTGTTCCAGGCGGGCGAAGAGCCGGATCGGCGGGCTGTTCCGAGGGCGGAACCCCGGCACCGTCTCGCCCCCCGCAGGAGCACCTTCACGGGGTTCTGGACCCCGTTCGTCGGGTCGTCCCCGGGGCCGAGGAGGATGACGGTCGCGTCCGCCCCCGCTCCGATCAGCGCCGGGCCCGTCGTGTACCGGCGGAGCCCGGCTCCGAGGGCTGTGCCGTGCCGACGCCCTAGCGAGGGGCGCCGACTTCCAGGGTTCCCGCCCCGGCCCGCTGCCGTTCGGCCATGGCGTCGCCGACGAGGGCGGCGAGTTCGAGGTGGTCGAGGCGGGTGCGGGGGCGCCG
Source organism: Kitasatospora sp. NPDC036755 (assembly GCF_040636595.1). NCBI lineage: Bacteria > Bacillati > Actinomycetota > Actinomycetes > Kitasatosporales > Streptomycetaceae > Kitasatospora > Kitasatospora sp. NPDC036755. The sequence continues at coordinate 3,212 of NZ_JBEZUT010000505.1, read as the reverse complement.
GCCGGGGGCGGTGTGCGGGAGGGCGAGGGCGCCGCGGCAGCGGGTGCGGAAGTGGGGGAGGAGGTCGCGGTCGGCGACCGGGCGGTCGGTGGGGGCGGCGGGGGTGAACGCGGCGACGGCGCCGTGGACGAGGTGGCCGTGGCCGAGGGCGGTGAGGTGGTCGATGAGGGCGTCGGTGGTGCGGGCCCCGGTGGCGCAGGCCCGGGCGTGGAGCAGCAGGTGGTCGGTGTGGCCGGCGGCGGCGAGTTGGACCTCGGGCGGGGCGCCGGCGGTGTCGGCGAGGACCACGGGGTAGTGGCCGTCGGCCTCGTCGAGGGCCTGCCGCAGGGCGGCCGGGTCCGGCTTGACGGACCGCAGTACGAGCCGGCTGCCGGTGCGGAACTCGTTCCCGGGGGTGCCGGTGGTGGAGAGGACGAGCACGGGGTGGGCCCGGTGTTCCGCGAGCAGTCCGCCGAGCAGGGCGCCGAGGGCGACGGTGCCCTCCTCGGTGGGGTCGCCCAGGACGGCGATCCGGTGGCGGGCCCGCAGCGGCACCCGGACGCGTTCGAGCAGGCGTTGCCGTCGGGCCTCGGTGCCGCCGGGGAGGGTGAGCCGCCGGGTGCGCGGGCGGTCCTCCGGGCCGGGGTGCCGGGCGGGCGGGGCGAGGAGCGGGCCGGGGGCCGTCATGACCGGGACGGCCGCGGGCGCGGCCGTCGGGAACGCCGTCGCCGGGAGTGCGGCCGTCGGGAGCGTCACCACGGGGAGTTCCGCTGTCGGGAACGCCGTCGCCGGGGCCGGTCCGCCGGTCGCCGCCCGGGTGAACAACCGCCGTTCGGCGGGCGGGATCAGGACGGTGCCGAGCGGGTCGAGCGGGTGCCGGGGCCGCAGGGCGACCGGTTCGGGCCAGGTGGCCGGCGAGTAGTCGGGTGCGGCCGGGGTGGTGCCGCCCGCGACCGGGGCGCCGTCGGGGAAAGCCATCGGAGGACCTCCCGGTCCGTGGTGCGCCGGACCGGTGCCTCCGCTTCGGCCCGTCCGTACAGCAGGGAGTACGGCTGAAGGAGTGCTTCCGGTTCACCTGAACCACTGTCGGCGGAGGGCGCGTTGAGCGGGGCAGGGCGTATGGAGCGCCCGGTGGACACATCGGGAGACCGCATCGGAAAAACCCTCTGCCTGACCGGCTACCGATCGGTACCGTCGTTCGGTGGCACCCGGCGTCCGCCGAGTGCCACCGAGTCGGAAGGAGCGTGAGTCCCGTGAACGGGACGGGGCGGGGACGCTGCATGGCGGCGGACGGGTCGGAGGTACGGGATTTCGTCGCGGCCCTGGTGCGGGCCGGGGCGCCGGTCGAGGCGGGGCCGGCCGGGCTGGCGGTGCCGGAGGCGGGGGTGGAGGAGGTGATCGCGGTCGCCCGGCGGTTGGCGCTGCGCGCGGTGCCGGCGGGGCGGCGGGGGTGGCCGCGGCCCGAGCCGGGGCTGCTGGGCGTGGCCACGGCGCTGGTCGTGGACGAGCATCCGTCGGCCGCGCGGTGGTCGGGGGCGGAGCGCAAGCGGCTGGCGACCTGGGTCGCGGTGCTGATCGAGCACCGGGGCGAGGACGGGGTGCAGGAGCTGGTCCGGGCGCTCGCGGGGGCTGACGGCAGGGGGTTGACGGCAGGGGGTTGACGGCGGAGGGCTGACGGCAGGGCGGCTGACGGCCGGGGGGCCGCGGCAGCCGGCCGACGCGGGCGGCTCACGGCCGCTAACGATCGGCCAACAGTCGTCGGGGCCCGCCAACGGTGGCACCCGGGGCCGGCCCGAGTGCTCCTGACGAGGGGCGTTGGCGGATCCTTGGTGCGGACTTGGCGGACTCCGGCAGTGTGCTGTCGCAGCCACCGCCGGGGACGTCCGGCCGGTGCCCGGCACGCCCTGCCCGCGTGCCGTGCCCCTGCCCGGGTTGCGCCCCTGCCCGACCTGAGAGGTAGCGCGTGTCGAAGCCGTCCGCCGCCCAGCCCACGTCCGTCACCCCGTCGTCCGGGGGTCCGGCGGACGCGCCCCGAGGCGCCAGCGCCCCGGCCCGTCCGACGCTCGACCCCGACACGCTCGCCGAGATCCACCGGCTGCACGGCGGGTACCTGCTGCGCGCGTTGCTGCGGGCCACCGGCGGGGACCGCGGCAAGGCCGAGGACATCCTCCAGGAGACCCTGCTGCGCGCCTGGCAGCACCCGGAGGCGCTGTCCGCGGGGCCGGAGGCGAGCCGGCCCTGGCTCTTCACCGTCGCCCGGCGGATCGCGATCGACCACTACCGGATGGCCGCCGCCCGCGCCAAGGAAGTGATCGGCGAACAGGTGGAGGACCGGCCCGCCTCGGACGACCCGTACGAGCAGGTGGTGGTGGCCCGGGACATCGCGCTGGCGCTGCGCCGGGTGCAGAAGCACCACCGCGAGGTGCTGGTCGAACTCCACCTCAAGGACCGTTCGGTGCTGGAGGCCGCGGCCCGTCTGGGGGTGCCGCCGGGGACGGTCAAGTCCCGCAACTTCTACGCGATCCGGGCGCTGCGTCCGGTGCTGGCGGCGGAGCACGGGTACGCGCCGACGGGGCGCGGGGCCGCTCCGGCCGCGGGCTGACAGGCCACGCCGGACCGGCAGACCGGGCCGTCCCGGAGCCGCGCCGCCGCCGTTTCGAAGCCGTCCCGCCGCGTTCAGTCCTCCGCGGACCGCCGGCCGGTGCGCAGGTCGAGCGACTCCTCCAGGCTGGTGGTGAACCCGCTGACGTAGCCCGCCTGCCGGTCGTGGGCGCGGAAGCGGTCCAGCGCCGTGCGCAGCCGGCCGCGCACCTCCGGCTCCCGGCCGCGGGCCAACAGGTGGGCGGCGTAGGACTGTTCGGCCAGCGCGTGCAGGTACAGCAGCCCGGCCTCCTCGCAGGCGGCGAGCAGCCGGTGCCAGGCGAGGTCGGCGGCGTCCTCGCGGACGGTCGGCGGCAGGGCCTGCGCCTCGGTCAGCAGCGACCAGAGGTGGACCTGGGTGACGGGCGTGGCCGGCAGCAGTTCCCGGGCCTCGCGGGAGCGGCGCTGGGCGCCCTCGCGGTCCCCGACGGCCAGGCTCACCCAGCCCTGGTGCACCTTGGCGTCGACCAGCCGGCGGCGGTCGCCGGACTCCAGCGCGAGCGCGGTGGCGGAGGCCGCCAGCCGCTCGGCCTCGGCGGAGTGGCCGAGCATCGCGGTGACCAGCGCCAGCGTGGCGAGCGCCCGGACGTGCG
>NZ_JBEZUT010000504.1:0-4253 GCF_040636595.1 Kitasatospora sp. NPDC036755 | reverse complement strand
GCCCGTCGGCGCCGCCGCCGCGACGGCCGTCGCGGCGCTCGCCCTGGCCGCGGCCGGACTCTCCGACGGATGGTCAGCACTGCGTCTCCCGCTGGCCGTTGCGCTCGGCACGGGCTGTGCCCGGCTGCTGCTCGGCCGGTGCGTGCGCAGGTTCGGCGGGATCACCGGGGACGTGCTCGGCGCGACGGCCGAAACCGCCGCGACCGCTTCGCTGTTCGCCCTGGCACTGCTCGGCTGACACCGGGCGGCGCGTGATCCCAGCATGCGGACTACCATGCGTGAAGCACCGCAGCCCTGCACCGTCGCAGGTCCTGCCCGCCCGGCACGAACCGAGGAGCCGGGGCCTCTGGCGTGCGCGGCCGTCCGGCGGACGCGCGCGCCAGGGGGCCCGGACCCCGGGGGCCCGCCGGGCGGACGGCCTGCGACCGCGGGCTGCGCCGGTGCGGCAGCCTCGCCGTGGCCGGCCGGACCCCGAAAGAACAGGACGCATTACGTGACTGCATTGTCTGTGAGCACCTCCTCCGCCGCCTCGCTGCGTGCGGACGCCCTGGTGGTCGGTGTCGCGAAGGGCCCGAAGGGCATCGTGCTGGCCCCCGGTTCCGAGGCCGCGAACGAGGCGTTCGAGGGCAAGCTGACCGAGGTCCTCGACACCCTGGGCGCGACCGGCGCCGAGGGCGAGGCCGTCAAGGTCCCCTCCCCCGCCGGTCTGAAGGCCGCGCTCGTGCTCGCGGTCGGCCTGGGCGAGGCCGCCGAGGACGGCTACGAGCTGGAGGCGCTGCGCCGCGCCGCCGGTGTCGCCGCCCGCACCCTGGCCGGCGCCAAGAAGGCCGCGCTGGCCCTGCCGGCCGAGTCCGCGGCCGAGATCGAGGCGGTCGCGCTCGGCGGCCTGCTCGGCTCGTACGCCTTCGGCACGTACAAGGCCGACGGCAACGGCAAGGAGCCGGTCGGCGAGCTGGTCCTGCTGGCCGCCCGCAAGGGCAGCAAGGACGCCAAGGCCGCCGTGGAGCGCGCCGCCGCGATCGGCGAGGAGATGAACCGGGCCCGCGACCTGGTCAACACCGCGCCGAACGACCTGAACCCGAAGAGCTTCGCCGCGATCGCCCAGGCGGCCGGCAAGGAGCACGGCCTCAAGGTCGAGGTGCTGGACGAGAAGGCGCTGACCAAGGGCGGCTTCGGCGGCCTGCTGGGCGTCGGCGGCGGCTCCGCGAACCCGCCCCGCCTGGTGAAGGTGGCCTACACCCACCCGAAGGCCAAGGCCACCCTGGCGTTCATCGGCAAGGGCATCACCTACGACTCGGGCGGCATCTCGCTGAAGCCGGCCGGCCACAACGAGACCATGAAGTGCGACATGGCCGGCGCCGCCGCCGTGTTCGCCGCCGTGGTGGCCGCCAAGCGCCTGGGCCTGGCCGTCAACGTGACCGCCTGGCTGGCGCTGGCCGAGAACATGCCGTCCGGCTCCGCCACCCGCCCGGGCGACGTGCTGAAGATGTACGGCGGCAAGACCGTCGAGGTCCTGAACACGGACGCCGAGGGCCGCCTGGTGCTGGCCGACGCGATCGTGCGGGCCGGCGAGGAGAACCCGGACGTCATCGTCGACGTGGCCACCCTGACCGGCGCCATGGTGCTGGCCCTGGGCAACCGCACCTTCGGCGTGATGGCCAACAACGACGAGCTGCGCGAGGAGCTGCACGTCCTGGCCGGCGAGGCGGGCGAGCAGTCCTGGCCGATGCCGCTGCCGGCCGAGCTGCGCAAGGGCTTCACCGAGTCGACCATCGCCGACCTGGCCAACATGGGCGAGCGGATGGGCGGCGGCCTGGTGGCCGGCCTGTTCCTGAAGGAGTTCGTGGCCGAGGGCACCGACTGGGCGCACCTGGACATCGCCGGCCCGGCGTTCCACGAGGCCGCGCCGTACGGCTACACCCCGAAGGGCGGCACCGCGAGCGCGGTGCGCACCCTGGTCCGCTTCGCCGAGCAGAGGGCGAACGGCAAGGCCTGATCCGGCATTCCGATCACGGTGGTCCCGGCCGGGACCCGCTGCCGACGATCGGGGGCCCGTTGCGACGGGGCCCGGCGCGCGTGCGCCGGGCCCCGTCGGCGTTCCGGCCGGGTTACCTGCGGGTAGCCCGGGGCGGCGCGGCGCACCCCTGTTCGCTGCGGGCGAAACTTTGTTCCACAGTGCGGAAGAAGCGACGGCGGGCAGGGCGGAAGACGCCCGTCCGGCGGCTGTTCACACGCCGCTGAGCTGCGATGATGCCCTTCCGTCGGGGGTATTCCCGCCCGGGTGACCGCTCTGCGGGACACCCCTGCGCCGGGCCCGGACATCAGCCACCGCGAACAAGTGCGAAGATGTATTTCCGGCACGACTGGGCGCCCCACAAAGGCTTCCGACCCACCGGACCGCGACCGGCCCGGCGACCCACCCCATGCATGGAGGACGTGACGTGGCGAACGACGCCAGCACCGTTTTCGACGTAGTCATTCTCGGAGGCGGAAGCGGCGGTTACGCCGCGGCGCTCCGCGCCGCTCAGCTGGGCCTGAGCGTCGCCCTGGTCGAGAAGGGTGAGCTGGGCGGCACCTGCCTGCACCGCGGCTGCATCCCGACCAAGGCTCTGCTGCACGCCGCGGAGATCGCGGACGAGACGAAGGAGGCCGCCGAGTTCGGCGTCCTGGCCACCTTCCAGGGCATCGACATCAACGGCGTCCACAAGTACAAGGACGACGTCATCGCCGGCCTGTACAAGGGCCTCCAGGGCCTGGTGGCCTCCCGCAAGGTCACCTTCATCCAGGGCGAGGGCAAGCTCTCCTCGCAGACCTCGGTGGATGTCAACGGCCAGCGCGTCGAAGGCCGCCACATCGTCCTGGCCACCGGCTCCGTGCCGCGCTCGATCCCGGGCCTGGAGATCGACGGCAACCGCGTGATCTCCTCGGACCACGCCCTCAAGCTCGACCGCATCCCGAAGTCGGCCGTCATCCTCGGCGGCGGCGTGATCGGCGTCGAGTTCGCCTCGGTCTGGAAGTCCTTCGGCGTCGAGGTCACCATCGTCGAGGCGCTGCCGCACCTCGTCCCGCTGGAGGACGAGAACTCCTCCAAGCTGCTGGAGCGCGCGTTCCGCAAGCGCGGCATCAAGTTCGAGCTGAAGGCCCGCTTCTCGGGCGTCGAGTACACCGAGACCGGTGTCCGCGTCTCCACCGAGAACGGCAAGCAGATCGACGCCGACCTGCTGCTCGTCGCCATCGGCCGCGGCCCCGTCTCGGCCGGCCTCGGCTACGAGGAGAACGGCGTCGCGATGGACCGCGGCTACGTCCTCGTCGACGAGTACATGCGCACCAACGTGCCCACCATCTCCGCCGTCGGTGACCTCGCCCCGACCCTGCAGCTGGCCCACGTCGGCTTCGCCGAGGGCATCCTCGTCGCCGAGCGCCTGGCCGGCCTCAAGCCGATGCCGATCGACTACGACGGCGTTCCGCGGGTGACCTACTCCAACCCCGAGGTGGCCTCCGTCGGCATCTCCGAGGCCAAGGCCGTCGAGCTGTACGGCAAGGAGAAGGTCGTCACCCTCAAGTACAACCTGGCCGGCAACGGCAAGAGCAAGATCCTGAAGACCGCCGGCGAGATCAAGCTCGTCCAGGTCAAGGACGGCGCCGTGGTCGGCGTCCACATGGTCGGCGCCCGCATGGGCGAGCAGGTCGGCGAAGCCCAGCTGATCTACAACTGGGAGGCCCTGCCGGCCGAGGTCGCGCAGCTCATCCACGCGCACCCGACCCAGTCCGAGGCCCTGGGCGAGGCGCACCTGGCGCTGGCCGGCAAGCCGCTGCACGCGCACGACTGATCACGCCCCACCCCCCTTTCCCGGTACTTCCCGTACGCAAGTACTTCCCGTACGCAAGACTTGATAGGAGTCGCTGAAACCATGGCGGTCTCAGTAACACTGCCCGCGCTGGGCGAGAGCGTTTCCGAGGGCACCGTCACCCGCTGGCTGAAGGCCGAGGGTGAGCGTGTCGAGGTCGACGAGCCGCTGCTCGAGGTGTCGACCGACAAGGTCGACACCGAGATCCCGGCCCCGGCCTCCGGCATCCTGGCCTCCATCAAGGTCGCCGAGGACGAGACCGTCGAGGTGGGCGCCGAGCTGGCGGTCATCGACGACGGCTCGGGCGCCCCGGCCGCCGCTCCGGCCCCGGCCGCCGAGGCCGCTCCGGTCGCCGCCCCGGCCCCGGTCGCCCGGACGAGCGGACGGCCCTGCGCGACCTGCTCC
>NZ_JBEZUT010000503.1:0-4291 GCF_040636595.1 Kitasatospora sp. NPDC036755 | reverse complement strand
GGGGCGCGGCGGCTGGCGGCGGGGGGGGGGGGGGGCTGCGGGGGCGAGGGGGGGCGCGCGCCGCCGGGCGGCCCGGTGGGAGTGCGCACTCCCACCGGGCCGCCGTCGCGTTTGGCTAGAGTGATCCGCATGCTGGTAGCCGCCGCCGTGTGCCCCTGTCCGCCCCTGCTCGTCCCCGAGGTCGCCGCCGGGGCCGCGCCCGAGCTGGACGGCCTGCGGGCGGCCTGCGACGAGGCTCTGGCGGCGCTGGTCGCGGCCGGACCGCAGCTGGTCGTGGTGGTCGGCACCGGGCCGGCCGCCGAGGTGTGGACCGAGGGCGGGGCCGGCTCCTTCCACCGCTACGGGGTGCCGCTGGTCGCCAAGCTGCCCGGCGACCGGGTCGAGGGGCCGGAACTGGCGCCCTCGCTGACCATCGGAGCCTGGCTGCTGGAGCGCGCCGGGGTGACCCTGCCGACGCACGCCTGCGCGGTCCCCGCCGACGCCCCCGCCGACCGGATGCTCGGCCTCGGGCAGGGCCTGGCCGGCCTCGCCGACCGGGTCGCCCTGCTGGTGCTCGGCGACGGCAGCGCCTGCCGCTCGCTGAAGGCGCCCGGCTACCTGGACGAACGGGCCGAGGGCTTCGACACCGCCCTCGCCGCCGCCCTGGGCGCGGCCGACCTGCCCGCCCTGGCCGCGCTGGACCCGGGCCTGGCCGCCGAGCTCAAGGCCGACGGCCGGGCGCCCTGGCAGGTGCTGGCCGGCGCCGCCGGGGGCGCCGGCCTCACCGGGCGGCTGGCCTACCGGGACGCGCCCTACGGGGTCGGGTACTTCGTGGCGTCCTGGAGCTGAGCTCCGGGAGCCCGGGCCCGGAGCCGAGTGCTCAGGACCGCGGGCCCTGGGCCGGGCCCCCGTCCTCCGGGTGCGGCTTGTGGGCGAAGTCGCCGACCGCGCCCTTGGCCTTGTCGGCGCCGTGCTCGATCTTGTCGCTGTACTTGCCCTTGGTCGCCTTGTCGATCGCGCCGCCGGCCTTGTCCACGGCCTTCTCGATCTGGTCGCTGTGCTTGCCCGCGAACTCGCTGGCCTTGCCCTTGAGTTCTTCGGCCTTGCCCTTGAGGTTGTCCATCAGACCCATGGCGATCTCCTTCATCCGCTGTCTCCCGCACAACGTCCGAGCTCGGCGAAGCGTTCGCAAATCCGGCCCAACCCGGGGAAACGGCCGGAAAGAGTCCGGGAAACAGTCATATCGTCGCGCAGTCCGGGGCGGGTGGCAGCCCGGTGCCCGGCGGCCCGGCGGTTTTGGGAGACTGGAACGGTGAGCAGCTCCAGTACCCCGCGTGTCGTCTCGATCGTCGGCGCGACCGCCGCCGGCAAGTCCGACCTGGCCGTCGCCATCGCCCGCACTCTCGGCGGCGAGGTGATCAACACCGACTCGATGCAGCTGTACCGGGGCATGGACATCGGCACCGCGAAGCTCACCCCGGCCGAGCGCGGGGGAGTGCCGCACCACCTGCTGGACGTCTGGGACGTCACCGAGGCCGCCAGCGTCGCCGAGTACCAGCGGCTGGCCCGGGCCGAGATCGACCGGCTGCTCGCCGCCGGCCGCACGCCCGTCCTGGTCGGCGGCTCCGGGCTGTACGTCCGGGCGGCGATCGACGAGATGGAGTTCCCGGGCACCGACCCGGCGGTGCGGGCCCGGCTGGAGGCCGAGCTGGAGGAGTCCGGCCCGTACGCGCTGCACCGGCGACTGGCCGGGCTGGACCCGCAGGCCGCCGAGGCGATCCTCACCACCAACGGCCGGCGGATCGTCCGCGCCCTGGAGGTCATCGAGATCACCGGGCAGCCGTTCACCGCCAACCTGCCGAGCAACACCGCCGTCTACGAGGCGGTGCAGATCGGCGTCGCCGTGCCCCGCCCCGAGCTGGACGAGCGGATCGCGCTGCGGGTCGACCGGATGTGGGAGGCCGGACTCCTGGACGAGGTGCGGGAGCTGGAGAAGGCCGGACTGCGGGAGGGGCGGACGGCCTCCCGGGCGCTCGGCTACCAGCAGGTGCTCGACCACTTCGCCGGCGAGTGCACCGAGGACGAGGCCCGGGCCGAGACCGTCCGGGCCACCAAGCGCTTCGCCCGCCGTCAGGAGTCCTGGTTCCGCCGCGACGACCGCATCGTCTGGCTCTCCCGGCCGGCCGGCACCGACCCCGTCGAGCTGCTGGAACGGTCCCTGGAACTGATCGACCGTCAGGGAGTTCCGGCCGCGTAGGAAGGGTTTCCGGCCAATCCGGCGGTGCACCTGCGCGCGCAGCCGACCGTGCAGGACGAACCGGCGGTCACGGCCCGATCACGTGATGGCCACGGATCACCCGTTGACCCCGGTCAGGCCCGGAACGCCACTCTGGACATGCCATCATCGATGCCGTAGGGGTCGACCGGAACGGGCCGACCGTGCCCGGCCGCGAGTCCGCTCGTGTCGAACTGTCAGGGGAGGCCGTGTGTCGACGGGTACCGGCCCCGAATCCGGCCAGGGCGGGAGCGTCACCGCACCGGCCGAGGAGTTCGACGAGTCGACGATGGGCGACCTCCCCGTGCTGACCGGGCTGGAGGCGCCGACCTCCTACGCGGCCGCGGTGCCCGCCCTGGACACCCGCACCCCGCCCGACGCCGCGGTGCACGAGCGGGAGATCCGCCCGCTGCGCCGGCTGCGCTGGTGGCAGACGCTGCCGATCGCCCTGCTGGGCACCCTCGGTTCGCTGATGTTCGCCTTCCCGCTCGCCTTCGGCTCGGCCGGCGCGCGCGCCACCATGGTCGGGATGCTCGGGCTGCTGTTCACCGCCGCCTCGATGGGCTGGGGCGCGATGGCCGCCCGGCACGCCGGCTACAAGTGGCCGGGGCTGCCGCGCCGGGGCTCCGGACAGCGGGCCGGCTGGAAGGCGATCGCGGTCTACACCCTGATCGCGCTGGTCGCCTGCGCGCTCGCGGTCTGGCGGGTCGCGTACCTGCGCTGAGCCTCCCACCGGCGGCTCAGTACCATCGGAGGGGTGAGCGCATCCTCCCCCCAGCAGGGTGGCCTCCCCTTCTTCAAGGGGCACGGCACCCAGAACGACTTCGTCATCGTCCCGGACCCGGACGGCGCGCTGGAGATCGGTCCCGAGACCGTCGCCGCGCTGTGCGACCGGCGGGCCGGCATCGGCGGGGACGGCCTGCTGCGCGTGGTGCGCGCCGCCGCCGACCCGGCCGCCGCGGGGATGGCCGACCGGGCCGAGTGGTTCATGGACTACCGCAACTCGGACGGCAGCATCGCCGAGATGTGCGGCAACGGCCTGCGGGTCTTCGCGCGCTTCCTGGTCGAGGTGGGCCTGGCCGAGCCCGGCGAGCTGGCCGTCGCCACCCGCTCCGGGGTGCTCACCGCGAAGGTCGCCGCGGCCGCCGCGGACGGCACGCCCGGCGACGTCACCATCGACATGGGCCGGGCCCGGCTGCCCGGACCGGACGGCATCGAGGTCGCGGTCGGCGAACGGCGCTGGCCGGCCCTGAACGTCAACATGGGCAACCCGCACGCGGTGGCCTTCGTGGAGAGCCTGGACCACGCCGGGGACCTGTTCGCCGCGCCGCTCACCAGCCCCGCGGGCGCCTATCCGGAGGGCGTCAACGTCGAGTTCGTGGTGGACCGCGGGCCGCGGCACGTCGCGATGCGGGTGCACGAGCGCGGCTCGGGCGAGACCCGCTCCTGCGGCACCGGCGCCTGCGCGGTGGCGGTGGCGGCCATCCGCCGGGACGGCGCCGACCCGGCCGTCACCGGTGAGGCGGTCGCGTACACCGTGGACGTGCTGGGCGGCCGGCTCGTCATCACCGAGCACCCCGACGGCCGGGTGGAGATGACCGGACCGGCGGAGATCGTGGCCGAGGGGCGGCTGGACGGGCGCTGGTGGGAGTCGGTGCGCTGAGGGCGCCCGGCCCGGGGCCCGGTTTGCCCAATTCGCGCCGTGACGAATCCCCCCGATCGGGTGATACCGGTCGCGGACGGGAATCAGGGCGTCGCGGAACGTGCTCTGCTCGGTAGCATGGACCACCGGGTCGATCACCCCATGGGGAGGGGTGTCGAGATCACCCCCTCGGACGGGGCGGTGCCCGGCGACCGTTGCCGGAGGTGCCGATGACCATCGAAGCCGGACAGCCCCTGGAGGGGCTGCAGCAAGCGGGGCAGCCCCTGACGGGGCAGCCGATGACCGTGCGGCAGGCCGGGGCCAGGCGGCCCCTCGGGGGGCTCGGCCGGGGCGCCCTCGGCCGGGCCGGGCGGGCCGCGCTGCTCGCCACCGGC
>NZ_JBEZUT010000502.1:0-4292 GCF_040636595.1 Kitasatospora sp. NPDC036755 | reverse complement strand
CCCGGCGGCCACGCCGGTCAGGGCCTGCCGGCGGCGGCGCAGCCGGGCCCGCCCGCGGGCGATCACGGCCGGGGCGTCGAGGGCGGCGGGCGGCGCCGGGGTCTCGGCGAGGGCGCTCAGCCGGGCGGTCAGATCACGCTGCTCGTGCGACCTCATGACGTCCTCTCGGCGGTGGTGGGACGGGTGTCGAGCGCGGTCCGGAGGGTGGCGAGAGCCCGCGAGGTCTGGCTCTTCACCGTGCCGGAGGAACAGCTCATCGCGTCGGCGGTCTGATCGACCGTGAGGTCGCAGTAGTACCGGAGCACCACGGTGGCCCGCTGCTTGGGCGGCAGCTCGGCCAGCGCCCGGCGCAGGTCGAGCCGGGCGTCGAGGTCCGCGACCACCGACGCGACGTCCGCCGGTGTCGCGGTCCGCGTCGTCCGCCGCCACCAGGAGGTGCGCTGCTCGGCGAGGAAGGTGTTGACCAGCACCCTGCGGGCGTAGCCGTCCAGGTTCTCGACCCGGCCGGCCCGTGACCAGTTCACGTACAGCTTGGTCGCGCACTCCTGCACCAGGTCGTCGGCCCGGTGCCAGTCCCCGCACAGCAGATAGGCGACCTTGCGCAGCCAGCCGCTCCTGGAGGCCACGTACTCCGTGAACTCCGTGTCGCGCGTCCGCTTCGCCATCCGCACCCCCTCTCGTCGTGGTGGCGGCGCGCTGCCGCGCCGTCCGCCGCTCTAATGCGGGCCGCGGCCGGAAGGTTGCACGCGGAGCGCGCGGGCGGCGCACGTAGGCTTTCCGCCATGCCCAACGGCCGGTACTCGCTCCACGACCCTCACGACCACGTCCCGCTCGGGGAGGAGCGCTTCAGCTGCGCCCCCGGGGCGGCCGGCTGGCGGTACGTCTCCAAGACCTACGCGCCGGACGGCCGGGTGCTCGGCAGCACCGACCTCACCCTGGACTCGCGGGCCCGGCCGCTGCGGATGGAACTGCGGGCCGGCGGCTGGCAGGTGCGCGGCGGGGCGGTGGACGGGGTGGCCTGGGTCCGCACCGACGCTGCCGACCCCGCGGGCGAGCACGCGGCGGAGGGCCACGACCGGGCGCACGCCTTCACCGGGCGCTCGCCGGGCTTCCTGGTCGCCACCGCCCGGCTGCTGCGGCTGAGTGAGGGGGCGAGCGCGCGGGTGCGGCTGGTGGCCTTCACGGAGCCGGTGCTGGCGCCGCGCACCCTCGACCAGGGCTGGCTGCTGGAGGGCGTCGACACCCACGGGACGGACTCGGGCCCCCTGGTGGTCGAGCGGTACCAGGTGGCGGATCTGGAGACGGGGGAGCAGCAGGTCGTGCACCTGGCGGGGGACGTGGTGCTGGCGGCGGAGGGCGTCGAGCTGGAGGAGCTGGAGTCGCCGCCGAACGCCTGGCGGGTGGGGGCGGAGGAGGAGTAGCGGGCCGGTGCGGGCCCTGTGGCCTTGGCCCGGGCGGGCGGGGCTCAGGGGGAGGTCCTCAGGCGGGCGGTCCTCAGGCGGGTGGGGCGAAGCCGGTGCCGGGGGAGGATTTGTCGAGGGAGGGCTTGTCGTGGGACGGGGCGGCGGGCTGCGCGGGCACAGACGGCGCGGCGGGTGCGACCGGCGCCGCGGTCGCGGGCTGCTGCGCCGGCAGGCCGAGGACCCGGACGGGCCGTCCGTCGGCCGGGCCCGCCGGAGCCGGCGCGGGGAACGGACCGGAGGCCGGACGGGGAGCCGGGATCTGGGTGGGGACCTGGGTGGGGACCGGCCGGCCGGGTGCCGGTGCGCCCGCCCACAGCTGCTCCTGGGCCCGCGTCCACTCCCGCCGCTGGCGCTCGGTGAGCACCGCGCCCAGGTACGCCGCCGGGTGCAGCCCCGGTGCGATCGGGTGGCCGATCCGGGCGGACAGGTCCCCGGCCAGCCGGGTGGACATCCGGAGCATCACGGCCGGGTCCAACTGGCCGATCCGGCCCAGGAGTTGGCGGATGGCCAGCCACAGCGGCTCCGGTACGGCGGACAGGTCCATCGCGACCAGCTCGTGGCCCATCGACTGCAGCAGGTGCGGGTGCACCGGCGGCAGCGGGGAGGCGGATCCGCCCGCGCCCGGCGTGCGCTCACGGACGACCACCGTCCCGGCGAAGATGTCTCCGAGCCGCTTGCCGTCCGAGTTCACCACCGAGGTGATCACGGCCGGAGCACCGGTCAGCGCGATCAGCTCGACGAAGCCGACCAGCCCGCGCACCAGCGAGTGCCGGAACCGCACCGGACCGCCGTCGGTGCGCACCACCCGCAGGCCGAGCGTGGCCTTGCCCAGCGAGCGGCCACGGGTGAGGGTCTCGATCATCACGGGGACGGCCACCAGGAAGAACACCATCAGGCCGATCATCGTGGCGGCCAGCGCCGCGCCGTCGAGGCCGATCAGCGCGAGGCTCAGCAGCAGCGTGAACACCAGGAAGGCGGCGAACTCCACCAGCAGGTCGATCACGATCGCCAGGGCCCTGCTCGGAAGCTTCGCCGTCTGGAGGCCGAGAACGACCGCCTCACCCGTCACCAGGTCGCTCAAGACACCTGTCCGTTCACGTTCTTGGAGCCCGTACGGCTCGCTCATGGAGATCCGCCCCTGGGGGAGCAGCTGTGCCGGGGGAGGGAATCACCCCGGATCGGCTCCCCGTGAGCTGCTCTCCGCAGTCTGATCCGCAGTCGCCAACATACGGGGCCCGGTGGGCGCACGGGAAGTGAGATCCCGACGGCCGGAGCGGCCACCGCTGCTGGCATGCTGGGCCGCACGTGTCCGCCCGGACCCGCGGGCCCGGACCCGCCCGCGCCCGTATCCGTACGTCCGCGACCGCACGTCAACGAGCCGGCACGTCCGAGCCCGCCGTCGATCATGGAGCCGCCGAAATGGACCTGGACGTCTTCGTCGCCACCCACCAGGGGGAGTGGGCCCGGCTGGACGCCCTCGCCCGCCGCCGCCGGCTCGGCGGCGAGGAGGCCGACGAACTGGTCACCCTCTACCAGCGCGCCACCGGACACCTCGCCAAGGTCCAGGCCGCCGCGCCGGACCCCGCGCTGGTGAGTCGGCTGACCGGCCTGGTCTCCCGCGCCCGCGGCGCGGTGACCGGCGCCCGGAGCAACGGCTGGCAGGACGTCGCCCGCTACTACACGGTGAGCTTCCCGGCCGCCCTCTACCGCGCGCGCCGCTGGTGGATGCCGGTCGCGGTCGTCTCCATGGTCGGCACCGCGCTGATCGCGTGGTGGATGGCCACCCACCCCGAGGTGCGCAACAGCCTGGTCTCCCCCGAGTACCTCCAGGAGCTCACCCGCCCCGGCGGCCAGTACGAGGCGTACTACTCGGACCGGCCCGCCAGCTCCTTCGCGGCTCAGGTCTGGACGAACAACGCCTGGATCGCCGTGCAGTGCCTGCTGTTCGGGATCGCGCTGGGCATCCCGGTGCTCTACGTGATGTGGAGCAACGTGCTGAACCTCGGCATCGGAGTCGGGCTGATGGCCTCCGCCGGCCGCCTCGATGTCTTCCTCGGCCTGCTCATTCCGCACGGCCTGCTGGAGCTGACCGCGGTCTTCGTGGCCGGCGGCCTCGGCCTGCGCCTCGGCTGGACCGTCATCGACCCCGGTCCTCGTAGCCGCTCGGCGGCACTGGCGGAACAGGGACGGGCGATCATCGGTATGTCCATCGGCCTGGCGACGGTCCTGGCGGTCTCCGGTGTCCTCGAAGCCTTCGTGACCCCGTCCGGCCTGCCGACCTGGGCCCGCATCTCCATCGGCGTCCTGGCCGAGGTGGCCTTCCTCCTCTATGCGCTCGTCCTGGGTCGCAGGGCGGCCGAGGACGGAGAGTTCGGCGATCTGGACGCGGCCGACCGGGCGGACCTTCAGCCGGTGGCGGCCTGAGCCGATGTGATCGACAGGCCTCTGACCTGCTACTCTTCTTCTCACCCCGGCCAAACCATTGACGTGGTGAGGGTGGGCTAGTAGGTTTCAACGGTTGGGACCGACTGGACAACAGTCGGGCCCGGGCGTTAGTGTCTACGACACCGCCGAATCGAGGCCCGTGCGTTTCACGAAATGCGCATCCTCTGACGAAGCAAATCCCACGGACTGAGCACTCCGAAAGCCTTGATAGGCTTCGGAACGAAGTTCGCAGGAAATCCCGCCGGCGGGAATCGGATGAATGAAACTCCGGAAAACGGAGCGGAAAACATCTGGTAAGCTGGAAACACGAAAGAACGAAGCCCGGAGGGTCCGCTGGAAGGCGGTCCGAAGGAAGCGTCCGTTCCTTGAGAACTCAACAGCGTG
>NZ_JBEZUT010000501.1:0-4315 GCF_040636595.1 Kitasatospora sp. NPDC036755 | reverse complement strand
ACCTGGCCGGACTGGGCGGGGAGATGGCGGAGCCGCGGGAGTTCCTGGAGGGCTTCGGCCGGGCCGCCGCCGTCCACCCGTTCCTGCCCGTCGTCCATGCCGTACCTCGCCCTCGGTTGCACACCCGCCCCAGGAACCGGCACGGGCATTCCGATCTCTCAACAACGCGTACCCGGTTACGATGCCCAGAATGAGCACACCCAGTGCAGAAGACGGAGTCGAGACTCCCGAGGGCGGCCCCGGTGATCCCGGGCACGTCGCCACCGCCGGCCTGTCCCTGTCCCCCTTCCGCGGCCTGCGCTACGTCCCCGACCGGGTCGGCGCCCTCGCCGCGGTGATGTCCCCGCCCTACGACGTCGTGGACCCGGGCCGCCGGCTCGACCTGGAGACCGCCGACCCCCACAACGTGGTCCGGCTGATCCTGCCCAGGCCCGAGCCCGAGGACGCCGGCGACCGCCCCGACCGCGACACCCGCTACCGGCACGCCGCCCGGCTGCTGGCCGCCTGGCAGCGCGAGGGCGTCCTGGCCGCCGATCCCGAGCCCGCGCTCTACGTCTACGAGCAGCGGGTGCCGGCGACCGCCGACTCCCCCGAGCTCCTCCAGCGCGGCCTGATCGGCGCGCTCGCGGTGAGCGGGCGCGAGGGCGGCGTGGTGCTCCCGCACGAGGACGTGATGCCGCGACCGGTCGCCGACCGGGTCGGCCTGATGCGCACCACCCGGGCCAACCTGGAACCGCTGCTGCTCACCTACCGGGGCAACGGCGGCGCCTCCGGGGTGATCGAGCGGACGGTCGAACGCGAGCCGCTGCTCTCCACCGCCACCAGCGACGACACCCACCACCGCCTGTGGGCCGTCACCGACCCGGCCGAGATCGCCGAGATCAGCCGCGACCTCGCCACCTGTCGGGCGCTGATCGCCGACGGCCACCACCGCTGGGAGATGTACCTGCGCCTCCAGCGCGAGCACCGCCACCTGCCGCGCAGTCCCTGGGACCGCGGCATGGTGCTCCTGGTCGACACCGCCCGCTATCCGCTGCGGGTCCGGGCCATCCACCGGGTGCTGTACCGGCTGCCGGTGGCCGAGGCGCTGGAGCGGCTCGGCGACCAGTGGAAGGTCAAGGAGGTCCCCGGCCCGCTGTCCGCCGCGCTCCAGGCCCTCGCCGAGCAGAAGCGGCACGGCGGCAACGGCTTCGTCCTGACCGGCGGCAACGGCGTCTACTGGCTGGTCGGCGAGCCCGAGGAGGCCCTGCTCGACGCCACCGTGCCGCACGGCAGGCCCGAGGAGTGGCGCCACCTGGACGCCACCGTCCTGCACGCCACCCTGCTCGACCGCACCTGGCACGTCCCCGACGGCCCGGACGACATCGGCTACCTGCACACCGCCGCGGCCGCCGAACAGGAGGCCGCCCGAACCGGCGGCACGGCCGTCCTGCTGCACCCGGTCCGGGAGTCCGTGGTGCGCCGACTGGCCGAACAGGGCGTCACCATGCCGCGCAAGTCCACCTCCTTCGGACCGAAGCCGGCCACCGGGCTGGTGCTGCGCAACCTCGCGCTGGGCTGAGCGCCGGGCCCGAAAGCCGTGAGGCCCTGCCGTTCCCGGAGTTCCGGGGAACGGCAGGGCCTCACGGCTTTGCCTGGCGAGCCGGTCAGCTCTTGTCGGCGTCGGCGTCGGCGTCGGCGTCCGCCTTGGCGGCCTTCGGCTCCTCGTCCTTGGCGTCCTGGACGTCCTTCGAGTCCTGGGCGCGCTCGGGGACGACGCCGTCGAAGTCGTCGTCGATCTCGAGGTCGTCCTCGTCGTAGAACTCCTCGACGTCCTCCTCGTCCTCGAAGATCACGCGGTCCTCGGAGTTGTCACCACCGGTGCGCTTCTTCGCCGGGGCGTCGGCCGACTCGGCCCCGTCCTCGGCCAGCTCCGGGTCGAGCGTGTCGGTGAACTCCACGCCGTCGATCTCGGCCAGCCGCTCCGAGGCGTTGGTGGTGCCGTCGGTGTCGGCCTCGGCGGCCTTGGCGAACCAGTCACGGGCCTCGTCGGCCCGGCCGGCCGCGATCAGGGCCTCGGCGTAGGCGTACCGCAGGCGCGCGGTCCACGAGTGCACGGCGCTGGAGGCCAGCTCCGGGCTCTGCAGCGTCACCACGGCGGCGTCGAACTGCTCCATGTCGGTGCGGGCACCGGCCGCCACCAGGCGCATCTCGACCTGGCCGGCCTTGTCCAGCTGCTTCACCTCGGGCTCACCGGCCATCGCCAGCGCCCGCTCCGGACGGCCCAGACCGCGCTCGCAGTCGGCCATCACCGGCCACAGGTCCGCGCGGCCGGTCATCCGACGGGCGGCACGAAACTCGGTCAGCGCCTCGGAGTAACGCTGCGTCATGTACGAGGCGAAGCCGGCCGCCTCACGGACGGCGGCCACACGGGAAGCCAGCCGGAGCGCGATGCGCGAGTACTGGTAGGCCTCCTCCGGCTCGCCGTCGAGCAGGCGGGCCACCATCACCAGGTTGCGGGCCACGTCGTCCGCGAGGGTCTTGGGCAGGCTCTTGAGCTCCTGGCGCACGTCCGCGTCCAGCTCGAAGCCGGTGACGTCCTCGGGGATCGGCAGGCGCTTGACGGGCTCGTAGTTGCCCCGGCGGTCGTCGTAGTCCCGACGGTCGCCACCGCGGTCGTCGCGGTCACGGCGGTAGCCGCCGCCCTGGCGGTCGTCGCGGCGGAAGCCGCCACGGTCGCCGCCCCGGTCGTCACGGCGGAAGCCGCCACGGTCACCGCCCCGGTCGCCGCGGTCGCGGTTGAAGCCGCCGCCCTGGCGGTCGTCACGGCGGAAGCCGCCACGGTCGCCACCGCGGTCATCGCGGTTGAAGCCGCCGGAGGGGCGGTCGTCACGACGCGGACGGTCATCACGGTCGTCACGACGGAAACCCGAGGGGCGGTCGTCGCGGCGGAAGCCGCCGCCGGCCGGACGGTCGTCACGACGGAAACCACCGCGGTCGTCACGGTCACGGTTGAAACCGCCCGACGGACGGTCATCGCGGCGGAAGCCGCCCGACGGACGGTCGTCACGACGGAAGCCGCCACGGTCGCCACCGCGGTCATCGCGGTTGAAGCCACCGGAGGGACGGTCGTCGCGGCGGAAGCCGCCGCGGTCGCCACCGCGGTCATCGCGGTTGAAGCCGCCGGAGGGGCGGTCGTCACGACGCGGACGGTCATCACGGTCGTCACGACGGAAACCCGAGGGGCGGTCGTCGCGGCGGAAGCCGCCGCCGGCCGGACGGTCGTCACGACGGAAACCACCGCGGTCGTCACGGTCACGGTTGAAACCACCCGACGGACGGTCATCACGACGGAAACCACCCGACGGACGGTCGTCGCGGCGGAAGCCGCCGCGGTCGCCACCACGGTCATCGCGGTTGAAGCCGCCGGAGGGGCGGTCGTCACGACGCGGACGGTCATCACGGTCGTCACGACGGAAACCCGAGGGGCGGTCGTCGCGGCGGAAGCCGCCGCCGGCCGGACGGTCGTCACGACGGAAACCACCGCGGTCGTCACGGTCACGGTTGAAACCACCCGACGGACGGTCATCACGACGGAAACCACCCGACGGACGGTCGTCGCGACGGAAGCCGCCACGGTCGCCACCACGGTCATCGCGGTCACGGCCGTAGCCGCCCGAGGGACGGTCGCCGCGGTCGCGGTTGTAGCCGCCGCCCTGGCGGTCGTCACGGCGGAAGCCGCCACGGTCGCCACCACGGTCGTCGCGGTCACGGCCGTAGCCCCCGGAGGGGCGGTCGTCACGACGCGGACGGTCGTCACGGTCATCGCGACGGAAGCCACCCGACGGGCGGTCGTCACGACGGAAACCACCCGAGGAGCGGTCGTCACGGCGGTCGCGGTCGTCGCGACGGTAGCCGCCACGGTCGTTGGACGAGCCCCCGCGGGACCGGGGCTCGTAGCCTCGGCCGTCGTCCGATCGGCGCTCGGGACGGTCCTGGGGCTGGTTCGACATCGTGGTGACTCCTTCTGCTGCTTCAGCTCCACCGCGGGCGGAGCGCGCAACTCCGCGACCGCCACGCGGTTCGACGCCGGCCTGCTGGCCCGCGTACCTTCTCCATTGTCCGACATTCCGGGACCCTCCGCGTCTGGGCGGAAGTCCTGTCTCTGCCGGCTTTCTTCACGTTCGCAAAACACAAAAAGGCCGCGGCCCCCGCGAGTCGCGGGGGCCGCGGCCTTGAATAATTGTTCGGCGGCGTCCTACTCTCCCACAGGGTCCCCCCTGCAGTACCATCGGCGCTGTAAGGCTTAGCTTCCGGGTTCGGAATGTAACCGGGC
>NZ_JBEZUT010000500.1:0-4321 GCF_040636595.1 Kitasatospora sp. NPDC036755 | reverse complement strand
GCGCCTCGGCGTCGCACGGAACATGTACCGCATGCGATTCCCCGGCGAGGACGTCAGCACCGCCACCATGCAGCAGCTGCGCGGCCGCGAGGGCGTGCCGGCTGCGCGGGCCCGGCGGCGTCCGGCCGGGCGACCGGGTGGTCCTGCGGCTCGGCAACCGGCGGGAGTTCGCCGCGCTGTACTACGGCGTGCTGCGCGCCGGAGCCGTCGCGGTGCCGCTGAACCCGGAGATGAAGCCCTTCGTGCTGCGCGGCGTGCTGGCGGACGCCGCGCCCGCCGTCGTGGTGCTCGGCGCCTCCGAGGAGCTCCCGGTCCACGAGGCGGTCACCGCCTGCGGCGCCCGGTCGGCCACGCCCGCCGAGCTGCTCGCGGACGACGGACCGCAGCACGACCGGCCGCAGCACGACCGGCCGCAGCAGGACGGGCCGGAGCACGACGGCCCCGCACCGGCCGACCGGCCGTCCGCCGACGACGTCGCCCAGCTGATCTACACCTCGGGCAGCACCTCCGCGCCCAAGGGCGTGGTCTGCACCCACCGCCAGGTGGTCTTCGCCGCCCGCGCGATCGCCCGCCGCCTCGCCTACCGGCCCGAGGACGTGGTGCTCACCGCGCTGCCGCTCTCCTTCGACTACGGCCTCTACCAGCTCCTGCTGGCCGCGATCGGCGGCTCCGAACTGGTGCTGGCCGACGCCTCCGCTCCGGTGCGGACACTGACCGCCCTGCGCGCGTGCCGGGCCACCGTGGTGCCCGTGGTGCCCTCGCTGGCCGAGATGCTGTGCCGGCTGGCGGCCCGCGGCACGCCGCCGGAGCACGTCCGGCTGTTCACCAACACCGGTGCGGCGCTGGTCGGTTCGGCCATCGAGGCGCTGCGGTCCGGTTTCCCGGGCGCGGCCGTGGTGGCGATGTACGGCATCACCGAGTGCAAGCGGGTGACGATCGCGGAGCCGGACGCCGACCGCGAGCGCCCCGGCTCGGTGGGCCGGGCCCTGGACGGCACCACCGTCGAGGTGCTCGACCACCGGGGCCGTCCGCTGCCGCCGGGCGAGGTCGGCGAGATCGCCGTCAGCGGCCCGCACGTGATGGCCGGGTACTGGAACGCGCCCGAACTGACCGCCGGACGCTACCGCCCCGACCCGCGCACCGGACGGACCCGGCTCCACACCGGCGACCACGGCCGGCTGGACGAGGACGGCCACCTCTACTTCGCCGGCCGCCTCGACGACCAGTTCAAGCGGCGGGGCGTACGGATGGGGACCCCGGAGATCGAGGCCGCCGCCCTGGACGTCCCGGGCGTCCGGGCCGCCGCCGCGCTGCCGCCCCGCGACGGGCTCGACCTGCGCCTGGTCGTCACCGGCGAGGAGGGGCTGACGGCCCGCCGGGTGATCGAGGGCCTGGAGCAGCGGCTGGAGCCGGCCAAGGTGCCCGCCGTCTGCCGGATCCTCGACCGGATGCCGCTCACGCCCAACGGCAAGATCGACCGGAAGGCGCTGGACACCGATGCGCACTGACCACTCCCCCGCCGCCGCCGGCACCGGCACCGGCCCGACGGCCACCGGCCCGGCCGCCGAGGACGTCCTGGCGGCCACGCTGGTGCGCCGCTACGGCAGCCCGCTGTACGTCTACGACCTGGACCGGGTCACCCGGGCCGCCGAGGACCTGCGGGCGGCGCTGCCCGAGCGGTCCCGCCTCTACTACTCGCTCAAGGCCAACCCGCACCCCGAGCTGGTCCGCACCCTGCGCACGGCCGGGTGCGCTCCGGAGATCTGCTCGACCGGCGAGCTCGACGCCGCGCTGGCCGCCGGCTTCGACGGGGCCGACTGCCTCTACGGCGGCCCGGGCAAGACCGCCGAGGAGCTGCGCGAGGCCCTGGCCGCCGGGGTGCGCACCTTCTCCGTGGAGTCGCCGGCCGATCTGCGCCGGGTCGGTGCCGAGGCCCGGGCCCTGGGGGCGACCGCGCGCTGCCTGCTGCGGATCAACGGCACCGGGGCGGGCGCGGGCGTCGGCCTGCGGATGACCGGCGGCGCCTCCCAGTTCGGCCACGACATCACCGACGGTCTGCCGGACCTCGCCGAACTCACCGTGGACGGCGCCGAGTTGTGCGGCCTGCACTTCTTCCCGCTGACCAACGCCGCCGATCCGCAGGGGCTGCTGGCCGAGGCGGTGGCCTCGATCCGCACCGCCGCCGCGCTGGAGGCCCACTGGGGACTGCCGCTGCGGATGCTCGACCTCGGCGGCGGCTTCGCCTGCCCGTACGCGGCCCCGGGCGAACGGCCGCTCTACCACGGGCTGCGCGAGCCGCTGACGGCCGCGCTCGACGAGCACCTTCCCGGCTGGCGGGAACGGCTGGAGCTCGCCTTCGAGTCCGGCCGGTACCTGGTGGGCGACAGCGGCCGGCTGATCTGCACCGTCACCGAGGTGAAGGAGAGCCGGGGCACCACGTACGGCGTGCTGGACAGCGGGATCAACCACCTCGGCGGGCTCTCCGGAGTCGGCCGGCTGCCCTCGCTGCGCGCCGAACCGCTGCGCCTCGCCGAGCCGGAGGCCGTACCCGAGCCCGGCCCCGGCGGTGAACCCGGCGGCGGTGGCGAACCCGGCCCCGCCGCCGCGACCCGCCGGGTGGCGCTGGTCGGACCGCTCTGCACACCGGCCGACGTGATCAGCCGGGCCGCCGAGGCCGTCCCGCCACAGGCGGGCGCGCTGCTGGCCGTGCCCAACGTCGGCGCGTACGGCGCCACCGCGAGCCTGCTCGGCTTCCTCAGCCGCCCCGCCCCGGCCGAGGTCACCGTCCGGGACGGCCGGGTGGTCGGTGCCGACCGCCTCGCCCTCCGGCGCGAACCGCTGCCCGCCCCCGGGACGGTCCCGGCCCACGGCGGAGCCACCGGCCGTACCCACCCCACCGACCCCACCGACCACCACCGCGACCCCGCCGGTCGCCCCGCGAGGAGTTGAACACCATGACCACGCCCGCCCCCTGGGACGAGCGGTACGAGACCGTCCTGACCGACCTGCTGCCCCGGCTCGCCGAGGAGCGCCCGCTCGCCGCCGACCTGCGCCTGCGCACCGCCGGGCTCGACTCGATGGCCACCGTCGAACTGCTGGTGCGACTCGAAGAGGCCTACGGGATCGCCATTCCCGACGAGGAGTTGGACCCGGAGGCCTTCGAGAACGTCGGCAGCCTGTGGGCCGTGGTCGCCGCCCAGCTGGACGCCGCCGCCCGCCCCTGACCTCCACCGGGGGCCGGTGCGACCGCCCCCGACCGCTTCGAGAAAGGCTGGTACCCGTGCCGGTTTCACCGGACATCGAGATCTCGGCACCGGACGTGGTGCTGACCGGGGCCGAGAGAGCCGCGACCGAGCAGGTCGCCGCGCTCCTCTGCGCGCCGGAGTCCCTGGTCGACGAGCCCGCCTGGGTGGGCGCGGCACGCGACCACTGGGAGGACCTGCCCGCCCGGCTGCGCCGCGCCCTGCGCGCCTTCCGGCGCGACCCGGGGCCCGGCGGGGCGCTGCTGGTGCGCGGACTGCCCGTCACCGGGCCCGCGCTCGGCCGCACCCCGCTGACCCCGGGGTCGGTGCAACGCACCGCCACCGTGCCGGCCGCGGTGCTGATGCTCGCCGCGTGCGGGCTCGGCGACCCGGCCGCCTTCCTCCCCGAGAAGACCGGCGCGCTGGTCCAGGACGTCGTCCCGGTGCCCGGGCAGGAGGAGTTCCAGGGCAACGCGGGCTCGGTGCTGCTCACGTTCCACAACGAGAACGCCTTCCACCCGCACCGCCCGGACTTCGTCATGCTGCTCTGCCTGCGCGCCGACCCGGGCGGCGTGGCCGGGCTGCGCACCTCCTGCGTGCGCGAGGTGCTGCCGCTGCTGGACGAGAGGACCAGGACGGACCTGCGGCGGCCGGAGTTCCGCACCGCGCCGCCGCCCTCCTTCGGCGCCGCCGACGGCCCCGCCGAGCCGCACCCGGTGCTCGGCGGCGCGCCCGAGGACCCGGACCTGCGGGTCGACATGGCCGCCACCGAGCCCCTGACCGAACGGGCCGCGGCCGCCCTGGCCGAGCTCCAGCGGCTCTTCGAGCGCACCGCCCGGACCGTCCGGCTGGAACCCGGTGACCTCGCCGTCGTCGACAACCGGATCACCGTGCACGGGCGCACCGCGTTCAGCCCGCGCTTCGACGGCAGCGACCGGTGGCTCCAGCGCACCTTCGTCCTCGCCGACCTGCGCCGCTCGCGCGCCCACCGGGCGGACGACGGCTACGTCCTGGCGGACCCGGCCGAGCCGGAGGCCTGAACCCCGCCGCACCACCCCCGCGTCCCCGCGCACCCCCAC
>NZ_JBEZUT010000499.1:0-4334 GCF_040636595.1 Kitasatospora sp. NPDC036755 | reverse complement strand
GCCGCACGTTCCGGCCGCCGCACCGAGCCCGGGAACGGCGGCGGGGCCGGGCGCGGGGACCGGTGCGGCGGTGGGGTCGGGGGCCGGTTCCGGCCCGGGGTCGGGGTCCGGTCCCGGAGCGGCCGCGGGGCAGCCCCGATGGGCCGGCGGACGGGCGGAGCTGCGGCGCGACCTGCGGCACCTGTGCGCCGGGGTGGCGGGCGCGGTGGAGCCGGGGGAGCTGGCCCTGGACCTCGAACTCGCCGAGAAGACCGCCTTCCGGACGCTCGGCTGCCTGCTGTACGGCATGGGCCGCACGGCGGACGGCGTCTTCTGGTGGCGGATAGCCGCCCAGTACGGGGACCAGCTGGCCGTGCACTGCCTGGCGGTGCACTACACCGCCGAGGGCGAGCGGTGCGACGCGGCCCACTGGGCCGCCCAGGCCCAGGACCTCAGCGCCCCGGGCCGACTGCCGGAGCTGGCGCCCGAGGTCCGGCCGGGTGGGGCGGCGGAGCTGGCGCGGGTGCTGGCGGAGCGCTACGACGGCGAGATCCTGCTGACGGTGCGGGAGGCGGTGGCGGCGAGGCCGAGGGCTGATGCCGGGCGGTTGGGGGCCCGGGCGGTGCGGGGGCGGGGGGTGGTGCGGATCCGGTGAGGGGAGAGCGGCGCCGACGGGAGCCGGCATCGGGCCGATCGCCTCGCCCGTCCCGGACCCGCCTTCCCGACGCCGGGCGCCGGTCGCCATTCAGTCCCGGACGGGCGGAGGGTGCCCGGCCGGTGCCGCTGTTCGGGTGAACCGGGGCGGTGTTCGGTCGGGGTGGTGTTCGGTCGGGGTGGCGGGCAGGCGTGGAGGTCGGCAGGCGTGGAGGTCGGCAGACGTGGAGGCGGGCAGGCGCGGCGGAAACCCCGGGCCGCCGCAAAGCCCGGAGGGCCGCCGCACCACTGGGGTGCGACGGCCCTCGGCGGGTGCGAGGTGCGTCAGTCGGTGCCGGACTCGAGCGCCGCGTGGTCGAGGGCGGTCGGGTCCTCCTCGTCACCGGTGCCGGCGGCGATGGGAGCCGCGCCGCCCGGGGCGAGCTCGCCGATCAGGCCGCTCCACGGAGCCAGCTGGCCGTGCACCGCGTACTGCTCCAGCTTGCTGCGGGAGTCGGCGATGTCGAGGTTGCGCATGGTCAGCTGACCGATGCGGTCGTCCGGGACGAACGCGGCGTCGACGCTGCGCTCCATCGACAGCTTCTCGGGGTGGTAGCTGAAGTTGGGGCCCTGGGTGTCGATGACCGAGTAGTCCTGGCCGCGCCGCAGCCGCAGGGTGACGCTGCCGGTGACCGGGTGGCCGATCCAGCGCTGGATGCTGTCCCGCAGCATCAGCGACTGCGGGTCGAACCAGCGGCCCTCGTAGAGCAGCCGGCCGAGCCGCCGGCCCTGGGTGTGGTACGTGGCGATGGTGTCCTCGTTGTGGATGGCGTTGAGCAGCCGCTCGTAGGCGATGTGCAGCAGCGCCATGCCCGGGGCCTCGTAGATGCCGCGGCTCTTGGCCTCGATGATGCGGTTCTCGATCTGGTCCGACATGCCCAGGCCGTGCCGGCCGCCGATGGTGTTGGCCTCGTGGACCAGGTCGACGGCGCTGGCGAACTCCTGGCCGTTGATCCGGACCGGGCGGCCGAACTCGAACTCGACGGTGACGTCCTCGGTCTGGATCTCGACCGCCGGGTCCCAGAAGGCCACGCCCATGATCGGGCTGACGATCTCCAGGGAAGCGTCCAGGTACTCCAGCCGCTTGGCCTCGTGGGTGGCGCCCCAGATGTTGGCGTCGGTGGAGTAGGCCTTCTCGGCGGAGTCCCGGTAGGGGAGGTCCCGCTCGGCGAGCCACTCGGACATCTCCTTGCGGCCGCCGAGCTGGTCGACGAACGCCTGGTCCAGCCACGGCTTGTAGATCCGCAGGTTGGGGTTGGCGAGCAGACCGTAACGGTAGAACCGCTCGATGTCGTTGCCCTTGTAGGTGGAGCCGTCGCCCCAGATGGAGACGCCGTCCTCCTGCATGGCGCGCACCAGCAGGGTGCCGGTCACGGCGCGGCCGAGCGGGGTGGTGTTGAAGTACGTCTGCCCGGCGGAGCGGATGTGGAAGGCGCCGCAGGCGAGGGCGGCCAGGCCCTCCTCGACCAGCGCGGCCCGGCAGTCGACCAGCCGCGCCTGCTCGGCACCGTACGCGCGGCCCCGGGCCGGGACGTCGGCGAGGTTCGGCTCGTCGTACTGGCCGATGTCGGCCGTGTATGCGTAGGGGAAGGCACCGTGCTCGCGCATCCACGCGACGGCGACGGAGGTGTCCAACCCACCGGAGAATGCGATGCCGATCCGTTCACCGACCGGAAGCTTGCTCAAGACCTTCGACATGGATGCACCCTTGACCCGCCTGAGCGGGCCCCTGATCTAGCGATGTGTGACGGGATTCGGCGTAATCGATCCGATGCCCGAACTCTGGCATAGATTTGCAGAGTAATGCAAGAGCATGCGGAAGGCCGGGTGGTGACGGGAGTCCGGTCGGCCGTCGCGCGGCGGCCGACGGGCCAGGCAACTTCCTTGCGGTGTCAGGTGGTTGGGGTCGGCCGGGGCGGCGGGGTGGGGGCTGCCCGGGTGCGCAGCCAGGCCGTACGGGAGGCGAGTACGCCCAGCCCGAGGGCGACCAGGTGGCCGGCGTCGGCCAGCTGCTGGTTCAAGGCCCAGGCGGTCGCCAGGACCAGGGCGAGCGCCGAGAGGCCGTAGCGGCGCAGTGCGGGCGGGCCGAGCGTGAGGAGGCAGGCGCCGGTGGCGACCAGGCCGTAGCTGATGCCCACGTCGCGGGCGCGGGACAGGGCGCCCGGGATGCGGGCGGTCACCATCACCCACATGGCGCCCTCGGTGAGCAGCGTGGCGCCCAGGTGCCCGAAGACGAAGACCGCGCCGGCCCGGGCCGGGCCCCAGCGCCACTCGGCCAGGCCCAGGACGGCGGCGACCGCCGCGATGCCCGCCCAGGCAGGAACGCCGTCCACCACCAGGCCGCTGGTGATCATCGTCCACCACTTGCCCACTTCCATGTGATGGACGTTGCTGCTGTTGTGCCGGACGAACCGGGCCCGCTCGGCGTGGCCCTGGGTCGCCAGCCAGGAGGCCGTCACGGTCAGCAGCAGGACGTACGCGGTGGTGAGCCGCAGGCGGACGGCGGCTCTCAGCGCGGGGTGCCGGGAGACGACGGGGCCCGTCGGTGTCCTCGTCGCGAGGCGATCGCTCATCGTGGCTGGTGCCCTTGCTCGGTGGTTCCCGGTGCCGGCTCGCCCCACGGTGCGGGGGCAAGGCCGCGACCGGGCGGTCCGAGCGTCAGCGTACGCGAGCGGTCGCCGGGCGTTCGCCGGGTGTCGGGGTCGGTGGGCTGGCCGGGGTCGAGGCCGGGGCTGGGGGCCGGGCCGGGGTCAGGTCGGCGCGGGGGTGGCGGGTGGCGGCGGGGCCGGACGGGGGTCAGGGTGAGGGGAAGGAGTGTCGAGGAGGCGTCGATGGCCGGTAGCACCGCCAGGCACTCCGCGGCGCACCGCCGGCCCCGGTGGGCACGCGCCGTCCACGCGGTGTGGGCCTATGTCCGGCGCGCGCCCGGCACCTACATCTGGCTGGCGATCCTGCTCGTCACCACGCAGGTGATCCGGCACGTCGATCCGGCGACCGCCGACCGCATCCTGCAGCGGCGATCGACCAACCTCCACCACCTCCAGGTCTCGCCGGTACGGGTCCTGGTGACCAGTGCCCTGTGGATCGCGGGCGGCGGCTGGCCGTTCTACTTCCTCCTGTACAACCTCTTCCACGTGCCGGCCGAACGTTGGCTCGGCACGCTGCGCTGGATATCGGTGGCGGCGCTCGCGCACATCGGCGCCACCTATCTCAGCGAGGGCGTGCTCGGCTGGGCGATCCACCGCGGACTGGCCCCACCGAGAGCCGTCTACACCCTGGACTACGGCGTCAGCTACGCCCTGGCCGGCGTCGTCGCGGTACTCACCTACCTGATCGTGCGGCCCTGGCGCTACCTGTACGCGCTGGGAGTGCTGGTGGTCTACGGGGTGGGCGTGCAGCAGAGCCGGGACTACACCAGCATCGGCCACTTCAGTGCGGCGCTGATCGGATTCGCCTGCTACCCGCTGACCCGCGAACGCCCGGGCGCCTTCGACCCGGTCGCCTCGGCCCGTACGGTCTGGCGGTGGGCCCGCAGGCGGTGACCGGAGAGGTCGACGCCGGAGGCCGGTCCGGGGCGGGCCTCCTCACGGGTCAGGTTTGTGCCGGGCACTCGTTGCACTCCTTTGTCAGACTGATGGTCCGAATCCTCGCACGTCCAACGC
>NZ_JBEZUT010000498.1:0-4370 GCF_040636595.1 Kitasatospora sp. NPDC036755 | reverse complement strand
CCGAGCTTCTTGCCCAGGTACTCGGGGGTGCGGCCGACCATCAGACCGGCCACCACGCCGCCGACCGGCACGCCGACTGGGCGGTCCGCCGCGGCCTGCTCAGCCCCTCGGAGCTGCCCCGCTACCGGGCCTACGCGCTGCACGAGCTGATCGGCCACGCCTTCCCCCGCGTCCGGGGCGCCGAACTCGACCTCCTGCTGGACATGCTGGGCTGGTTCACCATCCTGGACGACCGTTTCGACGGCCCGCCCGGCCGCCACCCCACCGAGGCCCGCGCCCTGGTCGACCCGTTGGTCGCGGTCCTCGACGGCGCCCGCGAAAGGAGCCCGTCCGACAGCCGACTCCTGCTCGCCTGGCGCGAGTTGTGGAATCGCCAGAGCGCGTCGATGTCCCCCGAGTGGCGCGCTCGGGCGGCCCGGGAGTGGCGCGCCTGTCTGGCGACCTTCCCCGCCGAGGCCGAGCACCGGGCCCGGGGCACCGTCCCCGCTCTCGGCCTCGACCTCACGGACACCATGAGGCTGCGCCGGCACGGCAGTTGCCTCTACCCGTTCATGAACATAATGGAACGGGTCCACGGCGCCGACGCCCCGGCCGCGCTGCACGCGGAACCCGCGCTGCACCAGCTGCGGGCCAACACCGCCGACGCCGCCACCCTGATCAACGACCTCTACTCGCTGAGGCGCGAGGAACGGCAGGCCGGGGCCGCGTTCAACACCGTGCTCACCCTCCAGCGGGCCCACGGCTGCACCCGCGGCCGGGCGGTCCACGCGGTGCGCGCCCGGGTGGTGCGGCTGCGGCAGGAGAGCGAGGAACTGCGCCGGGAGCTGCTGCACCGCCACCCGGCCGGGCGTTGGTACCTGGACGGCACCCGGGAGCTGGTCGCCGGCGTCCAGGCCTGGAGCAGCACCAGCGACCGCTACCTGGTGCCGGACCGCGAAGGACATCGGTGAGCGGACCGCTCCGGGGGCGCCTGCGGGCGCCCCGCTTGCGGGCTCGCCGTTTCCGGGTGCGCCGCTTCCGGGCGCGCTACTTCCGGGTGCGCTACTTCCGGGTGCGCTACTTCCGCCCGCCGAGCGCGAACAGCAGCAGCACGAAACCCGCGAACAGGTGCGTGGCGAAGATGTAGATGCCCGCGCGGATCAGCATGGCCTTGCGGCGCCGCTTCTCCTCGCTCGTACCGTCGTTGCTCGTGCTGTCGCTCATGGTGGTGTCTCTCCTCGGGTCGGACGGACGGGCCGGGCCGGGTTCAGCGGGGCCGACCGCCCGGGGCGCGCAGCTCGGTGAGCAGCGCGCCCTGGTCGGTGATCAGCTCGGTCAGGATCCGGCGGGCCGCGCGCAGCAGCTCGGCGACGTCCGGGGTGCTGAGCGCGTACACCACGGTGTTGCCCTCACGGGTCGCCGTGACCAGCTGGGTGCGGCGCAGTACCGCGAGCTGCTGGGAGAGGTTCGACGGCTCCACCTCGATCTCCGCCAGCAGCTCGCGCACCGGCCTGGGGCCGTCCTGGAGCAGCTCCAGGACCCTGATCCGCACGGGGTGGCCGAGGGTGCGGAAGAACTCCGCCTTGGCCTGGTACAGCGGTACCGGCATGGTCCGTGCGCTCCCTCGGGTCCGGCTCGGTGGTCGTCCGGCCGGGCGGGGATTCGGTGCCGCGGCCGGTAGGCATCATCGCGACAGATGAAGATTTCTTCAAGTCGTCACTGCGCGCCGGCCCTCGTCGAGGCCCGGGCCGGGGGCGCTCCGCCGGCGGGACGCGGCCGCCGCGGGACCGCTTCGCGGCCGCTGCCGGGCCGCACCCGGCCCGCGCCGGGGCATGCGAAAGCCGAGCCCGGGACGCTGCCAACTCCCGGGCTCGGCAGACACGGTGACGAGCCGTCAGCAGGCTACAGGCACATCCACCGTGGCCGGTACCTGGCCGCTCCAGAAGCCCTCGACGTCGAAGGACACGTGCACGGTGGAACCGCACGGCACGGTGGCCGTGGCGCCGTCGACCCGCACGGTGGACACCTGGAACACGGTGCGGCCGTTGACCGTGCCGAGCGAAGCGCCACCGGCCACGTTGGCGGACAGGTGGGTCACCAGCTCCTTCGGCGCCGGCGGCCACGGGGTGCCCGGGGACGGCGGGCCGGCCAGGCCGATCTTGCCGAAGACCGTAACGCTGTCGCCGGTCACATCGGCGCAGGCGTAGGTGGCCAGGCCGGCCTGGAGGCTGTAGGAGCCGCAGGTGGTCACGGTGGTGGCGGTGGTGGCGGCCGGGGCGGCGGCGAACGCGGGAACGGGGGCCGCGAGCAGGGCGACGGCGCCGGCGGCACCGGCGGCGATCCGGGCGATCCGGTTCATGGGTTCCTCCTGGAGTGGACGGGAACGGACTATGACAGGTGGCGTGGCACATATGACATTTCATAGGCCCACAGACAGAAACTTTGCCATGCGATTCACATGCCCAGACGCCGCTTTACCCTTAGAACCGAATGCCTGACCAAAATCAGACCTTCGATGGCGCAATCACTCTCGGACGGTCAAACGTTCACACCCTGCCAGGCGACGCCCGCGTTGAACCGGGGTGAACCGCATCCGAACCGCCGCCGGGACGACCCTCCTCCTGCTCGCGCTGCCGGCCGCCGCGCCGCCGCCCGCCTCGCTCCTGGGCACCGAGATCCGCCGCCTGCCCACCGAGGAGCGGGTCCTCGCCCGCACCTTCAACGCCGCCTGGGACGAGACCGGGCTCGACACCGCCCTCGGCGTCCTGCACGACCTCGACGCCCCCGCCGCCTTCCCCTGCCACCCGCGGGCCCGCGAGGCCGCGGGCCGGTCAGCCCAGCGAGGCGCGCAGGGCGTCGACCCGGGCCACGGCCTCGGTGAAGGCGTGCCGGTCCAGGCGGCCGTCGTCCAGTGCTTCGGCCAGCGCCTCGGCGGCCTCCTCGCCCTGCTGGGGGTCGCGGGCCGAGCAGAGCAGCAGGTCCATCCCGGCCTCGGCGGCGGCCAGCGCGCGGTCACCGGGGCCGCCCCACGGGGCGAGCGCCTGGGCCTCCAGGGCGTCGGTGACGGTCACGCCGTCGAAGCCGAGCCGGCCGCGCAGCTCGCCCTGGATGATCGCGGGCGAGAACCCGGCCGGGCGGTCCGCGTCCAGCGCCGGGTAGACCGCCCAGGAGGCCATCACCAGGCGCACACCCGCGGCGATGGCCGCCCGGTACGGGGCCTCGCCGCGGGAGCGCAGCTGCGACAGCGGGACGTTCAGGGTGACCGGACGCTCGTCGGTGTTCTCACCCCGGGGCGCGGCGCCGAGGCCGGGGAAGTGCTTGGCGGTCGCGGCCACGCCGAGGCCCTGCTGGGCGGCGAGGAAGGCGCCGCCCAGTTCCGCGACCTTGGCCGGGTCCTGGCTGTAGGAGCGCTCGAAGTGGTCGATGAAGTTGTCCGGCTTGTCGTAGACGTCGAGCACCGGGGCGAGGTTGAGGTTGAGCCCGGCGTCGGCGAGCGTCCGGGCGGCGCCGGCCCCGGACTCCGTCGCCGCGGCGAGCGGGTCCGCCGCCGCCCCGACGGCGCGGGCGGAGAGTTCGGGCGCACCGGGCAGCCGACGGACCTTGCCGCCCTCCTGGTCGGTCATCAGCAGCAGCGGGCGCGGGTGCGGCGCCT
Source organism: Kitasatospora sp. NPDC036755 (assembly GCF_040636595.1). NCBI lineage: Bacteria > Bacillati > Actinomycetota > Actinomycetes > Kitasatosporales > Streptomycetaceae > Kitasatospora > Kitasatospora sp. NPDC036755. The sequence continues at coordinate 739 of NZ_JBEZUT010000498.1, read as the reverse complement.
CCGCCGCGGCCTGCTTCAGCGCGCCGACGGCCTCGGCGAGCTGCTCCGGGCTGGTGACGTTCTCGCCGAACAGGATCACCCCGGCGGCCCGGCCCTCCCGGAGCGTCCGGAGCACCCCGGCCGGCGGCGTCGGACCGGCGTACGACAGCACGACCCGCCGCCCGGCGAGCACCCGGGAGTCCTCCCGCTCCTGGCCGGCCATCGCCACGTTCCTCTCCTCCGGGGCGTGCGCGCCGACGTGCGGACGGGCGGGCGAGCCGAGCGGCACCGGCCCGAGCGCGACGCCCATCACGGCCAGCACCACCCCGTACTGGGCGACACTTCGGAACAGGGCCATCACGCCTCCCGGGCCGGAATTTGACTTCGGCATGTCAACCTACCCCGGGGCTCGGCCCGGCACTCCCCCTGCGCAATTTCATCCGATATTCCACGTGTCAACCACCCATGGTCGCCCCGGGACGCACCCACGGCGCCTCTTGTGGATCTTGCGGGACCGGGGCGCCGCGCCGCGGTGCACGCGCCGCGAGGCGGAGGTGGGGGCACCTCCCGGCCGAGGACCGGGGGCCACCGGCCACCGACGACAGCGCCGCGAGCCGCGTGCCCCCATCCCGCGCACCCGGCAGGGACGCGCAGGACACGTCCTGGGGCGTGTCTGACAATTGGCGTCGGATCAGCGTGCGGCGTTGGGGTGCGTGCATCGCAAGGCGGAGGAGGGAGCCACTGCGGAGCATTGGCGACC
>NZ_JBEZUT010000497.1:0-4394 GCF_040636595.1 Kitasatospora sp. NPDC036755 | reverse complement strand
GCGCCTCCAACAGCGCCGCCCGGTCGGCACCGACCACCGCCGCACGGTGGTCCATCGCGGCCCGCGTCGTGGCCAGCGAGAACCCGACATCCACCGGATCCAGCTCCGCATCGCCCTCCACCAGCGCCAGCAGCCGGGCCGCCTGACCCCGCAGCCCCGCCTGCGAACGCGCCGACAGCACCCACGGCACCGCCGGGAGCCCGTCACGCTCGGTGGTCTCGACGGGCTGCTCGGCCTCGGGAGCTTCGAGGATCACATGGGCGTTGGTGCCGCTGAACCCGAAGGAGGAGACGGCGGCCCGGCGCGGGCGCCCCTCGACCGCCGGCCATTCCCGCGCCTCGGTCAGCAACTCCACCGCACCGGCCGACCAGTCCACCTTCGGCGACGGCTCGTCCACGTGCAGCGTCTTCGGCATCACCCCGTGCCGCATCGCCAGCACCATCTTGATCACACCCGCCACACCCGCCGACGCCTGCGCATGACCGATGTTCGACTTCAACGACCCCAACCACAGGGGCCGTTCGGCCTCACGGCCCTGCCCGTACGTCGCCAGCAACGCCTGCGCCTCGATCGGATCACCCAGCGCCGTCCCCGTACCGTGCGCCTCCACCACATCCACATCCGCCGACGCCAACCGCGCCGACGCCAACGCCTGCCGAATCACCCGCTGCTGCGACGGACCATTCGGAGCCGTCAGACCGTTCGACGCACCGTCCTGATTCACCGCGCTACCCCGCACCACCGCCAGCACCCGGTGCCCACGCCGCCGCGCCTCCGACAACCGCTCCAACAGCACCACCGCCACACCCTCGGCCCACGCCGTCCCATCGGCGGCGGCCGCGAACGCCTTGCACCGGCCATCGACCGCCAGCCCCCGCTGCCGCGAGAAGTCGATGAACGCACCGGGCGTCGCCATGGTCGCCACGCCGCCGGCGAGGGCCATCTCCGTCTCGCCCTGCCGCAGCGACTGCACGGCGAGGTGCAGCGCCACCAGCGAGGACGAGCACGCGGTGTCCAGCGTCACCGCCGGGCCCTCGAGACCGAGCGTGTACGACACCCGGCCCGAGGCGACACTGCCCGAGGTGCCGATCCCGAGCAGGCCCTCCACCTCGTCGGGAAGCCCGTCCGTGGCGGTGGCGTAGTCGTGGTACATGACGCCGGAGTAGACCCCGATGCTGCTCCCCTTGAGCCCGGTGGGGTCGATGCCCGCCCGCTCGAAGGCCTCCCACGAGGACTCCAGCAGCAGCCGCTGCTGCGGGTCCATCGCCAGCGCCTCACGGCGCGAGATGCCGAAGAACTCGGCGTCGAACCCGGCCGCGTCCTCCAGGAAGCCGCCCTCGCGCGCATAGGAGGTGCCCACGTGGTCCGGATCCGGGTCGAACAGCGCCTCCAGGTCCCAGCCGCGGTCCTCCGGGAACCCGGAGATCGCGTCCCGCTCCTCCACCAGAAGCCGCCACAGCTCCTCCGGCGAGGACACCCCGCCCGGCAGCCGGCACGCCATCCCGACGATCGCGATCGGCTCGGATCCGGTGGCGAGCAGGTTGCCGTTCTCCTCCCGCAGACGCTCGTTCTCCAGCAAGGAAGCACGCAGGGCTTCGACGAGCCTGGCCTCGGACGTACTCACGTTGTTCTTCCTCCGTGTTGGCTGAGGGGGATCAGTTGGTGCTGCCGAGGGCGCGGGCCACGAGGCTGTCGACGCTCATGGTCGCGATCAGGCTTCCGGCATCGGTGTCGGTGCTGCCGCCGGGCGCGGACCCGGCGGTCGCGGCTGCGGCGTCCGGCGTGTCCGCGAGCCTCAACAGGGCTTGCAGCAAGCCGAGTTCACGGAACCGGTCGAAGGGGACGGAGGCGAGGACGCGCCGCAGCCGGGCCTCCTCGGCCCGGTCGGGCACCTCGGCGACGCCGTCGGGAACGAGTTCGCCCGCCAGGTGCCGGACGAGTTCGGCCGGCGTCGGGTAGTCGAACACCAGGGTGGCCGGCAGCCGGACCCCGGTCGCGGCGGCCAGGCGGTTGCGCAGCTCGATCGCCGAGAGCGAGTCGAAGCCGACGTCCTTGAACGCCTGCTCCTCGTGGATCGCGGCGGCCGTCGCGTGGCCCAGCACACCCGCCGTCTCGGCCAGCACCAGGCCCGTCAGGTGCGCCGTGCGCTCCGCCGGCCCGGCGAGCCCCGCCAGCACGTCGGCCAACGACTGCCCGGCCGCCGGTCCGCCGCCCGCCACCCGGCGGGCCGAGCGCACGAGGCTCCGGAAGACGGGGGCCAGTGGGGCGGTGGCGGCCTGCCGGCGCATCGCGGCGAGGTCCAACTTGGCCGGCACCAGGGCCGGTTCGGCCGAACGGAGACCGGCGTCGAACAGGGCCATGCCCTCGTCGGCCGCCAGCGGCAGCATGCCGGAGCGCGCCACCCGGTCCTGGTCGCCGTCGCCCAACTGGCCGCCCATGCCGGCCGACTGCGCCCAGAGGCCCCAGGCGAGCGAGCTCGCGGGCAGGCCCTGGGCCCGCCGCTGCCGCGCCAGACCGTCCAGGAAGGCGTTCGCCGCCGCGTAGTTGCCCTGGCCGGGCGTGCCGAGCGTACCGGCGACGGAGGAGAAGAGGACGAACGCGGCCAGGTCCGTGTCGCGGGTCAACTCGTGCAGGTGCCAGGCGGCGTCGACCTTCGGACGGAACACCCCGTCCAGACGCTCCGGCGTCAACGCCGTCACCACACCGTCGTCCAGCACACCGGCCGTGTGCACCACCGCCGTCAGCGCCCGCTCCGCCGGCACCGAGCCCAGCAGACCCGCCACCGACGCCCGGTCACCCAGATCACAGGCCACCACGTCCACCGACGCGGCGCCCAACTCCCGCAGATCCTCCACCAGTTCACCAATACCGGCAGCACCGGAACCTCGACGGCTCGCCAGCACCAGATGCCGCACCCCGTGCGCCACCACCAAATGCCGCGCCACCAGAGCACCCAGAGCACCACCACCGCTCACCAGCACCGTGCCCCGCGGATCCAGCGAACCGAACCCCGGCTCCGCCGCCTCCGCGCCCGCACGCACCAGCCGGGGCACCCGCGCCTCCCCGCCGGCCAGGACGACCTGCGGCTCACCCGACGCCACCGCTCGCGCCACCGGACCGCGCGCGTCCGTGTCCGTGTCGACGTCCACCAGGACGAACCGGTCCGGGTTCTCCGCCTGCGCCGACCGCACCAGACCCCAGACCGCGGCCACCGCCGGATCCTGGGCCACCCCACGGGTCAGCACGACCGACGCACCGGAACCCTCACCCGCCAGCCGCTCCCGCATCCACTCCACGGCACGCCCGGCCAGCACCCGAGCCCGCTCCGGACCCTCACCGGCCACCCCACCCACCAGGTCGCCGGTCAGATCCAACACCTCCGGCTCGACAGCGCCACCCTCCGGCAGCACCACCGGCACCCACTCCACCCGGAACAGCGCATCCCCCGCACCACGCCCCGCCGACGACAACTGCTCGGCCGACACCGGGCGGGTCACCAGCGAGTCGACGGCCACGACCTGCTCACCCCGGGCGTCGAAGAGGTCGAGGGCGACGGCGTCGTCCCCCGCCCGCACGGCCCGCACCCGCAGGTGGGTGGCGCCGGCGGCGTGCAGACGGACACCGTTCCAGGCGAACGGCAGCCGGACCTCGTCGGCGGACCCCCCGGGCTCCGCGCAGAAGGTGCTCGCCTGGAGAGCGGCGTCCAGGAGTGCCGGGTGCAGGCCGTAGCGGCCAGCCTCGCCCTGGAGCTGCTCGGGCAGTTCGACCTCGGCGAAGACCTCCTCACCGCGCGTCCACACCGCCCGCAGCCCCTGGAACGACGGCCCGTACACCACACCGGCCCCGGCCTGGCGCTCGTAGAACTCCGCCGGATCCTCCGCCCGGGCGTCCACCGGAGGCCACTGCGTCAGGCTCTCGCCCGCGATGCGGCCCTCCTCGGTGAGCGTGCCGGTGGCATGCCGGATCCACGGCTGGTCGGCGGAAGCGTCCTCGGCGCGCGAGTACACGCCCACCGTCCGGCGCCCGGCCTCGTCCGCACCGGACACGGCCACCCGCAGCTGCACTCCGCCGGTGTCCGGCAGCACCAGCGGCGCCTCGATCACCAGCTCCTCGACGGCACCGGCACCCACCTCGTCACCGGCCCGCAGAACGAACTCGACGAGCCCCGAGCCGGGGACCAGCGTGGTGCCGGAGACCACGTGATCGGCGAACCACGGGTGGGTGCGCAGGGAGAGTTTGGCGGTGGCGACGAGGCTGCCGTCCTCCGGGAGTTGGACCAGGGCGCCGAGCAGTGGGTGTTCGGCCGAGGTCAGGCCCGCCGCCGACACGTCACCGGCCGAGGCACCCGACTCCAGCCAGAACCGCTCGTGCTGGAAGGCGTAGGTCGGCAGTTC
>NZ_JBEZUT010000496.1:0-4424 GCF_040636595.1 Kitasatospora sp. NPDC036755 | reverse complement strand
TCTCCCCGCAGGCCGCCGCCGACCGGCTCGCCCGGGAGGGCCGGGCCGCCGAGGTCCGCTCGGCGCTCGCCCGGGCGCTGGGCGAGCGCTGGGGCGGAGCCTGGCTCGACGGGCCGGACGCCACCCTGGTGGTCGCCACCACCGACGCCTCGGCCGCCCGCACCGTCACCGCCCACGGCGGCCGGGCCACCGTCGTCCGGCACTCCCTCGCCGAACTGACCCGGGCCAAGGAGGCACTCGACCGGGCCGCCGCGGCCGCCACCCTCGGCGCCACCCCGCTCTGGTACGTGGACGTCCGGACCAACGCCGTCGTCCTGCGGTCCACCGACGCCGCCCGTACCGAAGCGTTCCTCCGGGACTCCGGCGCGGACCGCTCACTGGTCCGGATCGAACGCGCCACCGCCGCACCCAGGCCGCTCGCCGACCTGCGCGGCGGGGACGCGTACTACATCGACAACGCCGCCCGCTGCTCGATCGGCTTCCCCGTCACCCGAAACGGCCGACCGGGCTTCGTCAGCGCCGGCCACTGCGGCCAACCGGGCTCCAACGCGACCGCCGCCGACGGCAGTTCGATCGGCACCTTCCAGGGCTCGACCTTCCCCGGCAACGACTACTCCTGGGTCGCGGCCGGCCCCGGCTGGTACGCCCGGCCGCAGGTGGACGACTACGCGGGCGGCACGGTGACGGTGGCCGGCTCGACCGAGCAGACGGTCGGCGGCTCGGTCTGCCGCTCCGGCTCCACCACCGGCTGGCACTGCGGCACCGTCGAGGAGCAGAACGCCACCGTCACCTACCAGGAGGGCAGCGTCTACGGCGTCACCCGCACCACCGTCTGCGCCGAACCCGGAGACTCCGGCGGGTCGTTCATCTCCGGCGACCAGGCCCAGGGGGTGACCTCCGGCGGCTCCGGCGACTGCGCCTCGGGCGGGGAGACGTACTTCCAGCCGGTCAACCCGATCCTCGGCGCCTACGGGCTGACCCTGGCCACCGGCTGATCCCACCAGGGCCCTCCGGCCGACCGGCCGAAACGACCGGCCGGGAGGACCGGGACGACCGGGACGACCGGGACGACCGGCCCGTCAGCGCAGTCCCGCCGTCCGGCGTTCGAACACCTCGGGACGGGCGGTCTCCAGCGCCGTGGCGACCGCGCCGAGGAGCACCGCCTCCTCCCCCAGGAGGCTCGGCGCGAGCGTCGGACGCATCGGGGCGAGCCGGTGCAGGGCCTGCTCCAGCGGCTCCAGGAGCAGGTCCGCGCTGCTGCCGATCCCGCCGCCCAGCACCACCAGGTCCGGGTCCAGGACGGCCGACAGCACGGCCACCGTGTAGGCGAGCCGCTCGGCCTCCCGTTCCACCGCCCGGACCGCCGCGGCCTCCCCGGCCCTGGCCCGTTCGAACACCTGCTTCGCCGTCAGCCGGCGCGGCCCCGTGCTCTCGCCGTCCAGCCCGAAGTCCCGGGCGGCGCGCACCACCGCGTCCGCGGCGGCCTCCTGCTCGATGGTCGCGGTCGGCTCGTCGGCCCGCCCGGACAGCGGGACCAGGCCGATCTCGCCCAGCGCGCCGTGCGCGCCGAGCAGCAGTTCGCCGTCCTTCACCACGCCCAGCCCGAGACCGGTGCCGACGAGCAGGTAGGCGAACATCCGGCTGCCCGTCCCGGCTCCGAGGGTGTACTCGCCGAGCGCCGCCAGGTTGGCGTCGTTGGCCACCGAGACGGCCGTCCCCAGACCCTCCCCTATCCGGTCGAACAGTCCCGGTCTGCCCCAGCCGGGCAGGCTGCTGGCGTAGCGCACGCCGCGCCGCTGCTCGTCCCACACCCCCGGGGTGCCGATCACCGCGTGCACGATGTCCCCCGCGGTGAGGCCCGCCTCCGCGATCGCCTCGTGCGCGGCGGCGACCACGGCGTCCGCGACGGCGTCCGCCGAGCGGCCCCGGTTGGCCACGTCCCGGCGGGCGACCACCGTGCCGGCCAGGTCCGCCACCGCCATCCGCAGCCGGGCCCGGCCGATGTCCACACCGAGCACGTGCCCGGCCGTCGGGTCGACCTCGTACAGCACCGCGGTGCGGCCGCGCTCCGGGGCCAGTCGCCCGGCCTCCCGCACCAGCCCGGCCCGCTCCAGCTCGGCCAGCGCGGCCGAGACGGTCGGCTTGGACAGGCCGGTGTCCCGGGCCAGCTGGGCGCGCGAGGAGCCGCCGCCGGTGCGCAGCAGCTCCAGCAGCAGCCACTCGTTGTTGCTGCGCAGCCGCTGCCGGTTCCACGGCACCCCGCGGGCCCCTGCCGCCGGGCGACTGGTCGGCTGGTGGGCGCTCATCGGGTTCCTCCGGTCTGGGTCTTCGGGCGCGGGTCGGATCGTACGGCCGGGCGGTCCGGCCCCGGCCCGCCGCGCCCGGGGTCGGGCGCCGCCGCCCAAGTATGACCGGTGATCATCCGGCGTCCACCGGCCGTGTCCGAACCGCCCGGCGGTGGACCCGCGGTGGACCCGCGGTGGACCCGCGGTGGACCCGCGGCGGACCCGCGACGACACCGTGGACGGCCGCACGGAGCACGCCGCACCGGTTCCGCCGCACGCTCCGTTACAGCACCGTCCCCGGTGAGTCAACGTTCCACCCACTGGTGGGCGTGCCGCGCCCGAGCGCGTGATCATGGGCTCATGCACTTCCGGCACGGCAACCGAGCAGAGGGTCCGCGATCCGCGACACCGGACTCCCGGTCCCTGGCGGCGACCGCGGCGGCCCTCGCCGCCCGGCTCGGCGTGATCGCCGGAGGCGACGGCGGGGGTGACGGCGGCGACGACCCGGAGCGGCTCCGTGAGGTGCTGGCCGCCGCCCCGGTCGGTGTGGCCCTGCTCGACGAGCGGCTGCGCTGGCAGTACCTGAACGCGGCCTTCACCACCGCCACCGGTCTGCGCCGCGCGGACCTGCTCGGCCGGGCCGCCGGGACCACCGCGTTCGCCGGGGCCCTCGGCGTCCTGCGCCGGGTCCTCGCCGACGGGCTCGCCCGCGAGCAGGCCACCGGAGGCCCGGACGGCGCGGGCGCCCCCGTGCCGCCCGGCCTGCGGGTGCGCTACCGGGCGCTGCGGCGCTCCGGGCGGACCACCGGGGTGATCGTCGTCGTGCTGGACGATCCCGACCCGGCCCGCGAGCAGCTGCGCCTGCTGGAGCAGGCCCGGGCCCGGCTCGCCCTGCTCGACGCCGCCGCCGAGCGGATCGGCACCACCCTCGACCTCGGCACCACCGGCGACGAGCTCGCGGCCTTCGCGGTGCCCCGGCTCGCCGAGTTCGCCACCGTGGACGTGCTGCCGCCCGAGGCCGAACCCACCCGGGCCGGGCACGGCGTGCCCCAGCGGCTGCACCGCGCCGGCGCCCGGTCCGCGCCGCCCCTGCCGGCCTCGGCCCTCGCCGCGCTGCCCCGGCCCGGCGAATCGATTCGCCACGGGGAGGGCTCGGCTGCCGCCCGCAGCCTGGCCGGCGGCGTCGCCGTGCTCACCGAGCCCGGGCCCGAGGACTCCTGCCCGCCCGGGACGGCCTCGCTGCTGGTGCTGCCGATGGCCGCCCGGGGCCGCCTGATCGGGCTGCTCACCCTCGGACGCACCGCCGCCGGCCCGGCCTTCACCCCGGACGAGGCCGCCCTGTTCGGCGACCTCGCCGCCCGCGCCGCCACCGCCCTCGACAACGCCCGCCGCTTCGCCCGCTCCCAGGGCATCGCCCTGGAACTCCAGCGCGCGCTGCTCAGCGAGCCCGGAAATCCGCACCATAACCTCGCCCTCGCCTCCCGCTACCTGCCCTCCGGGAGCACCTCGGTGGTCGGCGGCGACTGGTTCGAGACGGTCCGGCTGCCGTTCGGGCGCACCCTGCTGGCGATGGGCGACGTCATGGGCCACGGCGTCGAGGCCGCCGTCGACATGACCCACTACCGCTCCGCGCTGCGCGACCTCGCCGGTATGGACCTGCCCCCGCACCGGATCCTGCGTCAGCTCGACGACATCGTCTCGGCCGACGACTCCGCCCGCCCGGCGACCTGCCTGCTGGCCCTCGCCGACCCGGGCCGCGGCCGCTGGACCCTCTCCAGCGCGGGCCACCTGCCGCCCGCCCTGATCGCCCCCGGCCGTCCGACCGAGCTGCTGCGCGTCCCCACCGGCCCGCCGCTCGGCACCGGCCTCGGCGGCTACGAACAGACCTCCCACCCGCTCGTCCCCGGCCAGACCCTGCTGCTCTACACCGACGGCCTGGTCGAGCGCCGGGGCGAGGACATCGACGTCTCCCTGGAGCGGCTCGCGGCGCTGCGGCTGCCCGCCACCGGGGTCCTCGACGAGCTGCTCGACGCCCTCCTCCGCTCCCTCGCCCCGGCCCCGGCCACCGCCGAGGACGACATCGCCCTCCTCCAGCGCACCGCGCACCACCCGGAACGCCAGCCCCTCGGAGTAGCCGCG
>NZ_JBEZUT010000495.1:0-4438 GCF_040636595.1 Kitasatospora sp. NPDC036755 | reverse complement strand
TCGGCGCGCCCCGCTCCAGCGGCTCGCGGTTCCACTCCTGGAGCATCATCCGGTAGCCGTTCCCGGACAGCACGGCGGCCCACGTCTTCGAGCCGTCCACACCGGGCGGTCCTGGTCGGCGCCGGTGTGCACGGTGAACGGCCGTCCGCCGTCCGGCTCCGCCGCGCCGACGGCCAGTTGGAGCCGCAGCCGGCCGCGGTGCGGCAGCGCCACCGGCCGGGTGAGGGTCAGCTCCTCGACCAGCCCGCAGCCGAGTTCATCGCCCGCCCGGATCGCCAGGTCCAGCAGGGCGGCGGCGGGCAGCACCGGTTCGCCGTGCAGGGTGCGGTCGGCCAGCCAGGGCTGGGAGCGCGCCGACACCCGGCCGGTGAACACCATGGCGTCGCTGCCTGCCACCTCGACGGCCGAGTCCAGCAGCGGGTGCCCGGCGAGCGGGTCCGCGGGCCGTTCCTCGGCGGCGTCCACCCAGTAACGCTGCCGTTCGAAGGGGTAGCTCGGCAGCTCCACCGGGCGGGGTCGGGCCGGGGCCAGGAACGCCGGCCAGTCGACCGGGGCGGCCGCGGCCCACAGCCGGCCCAGCGCGGCGACCAGGGCCCGCGGCTCGGACCAGCCGGACCGCGCGGCGGCCACCGGCACCACCCCCGGGCCGTCGGCGAGGCAGTCCTCGACCATCGCGGTCAGGACGGCCGCCGGGCCCAGCTCCAGCGTCACGCCCACCTGCCGCGCGGCCAGGGTGCGGACGGCGTCGAGGAAGCGCACCGGGCTGCGCACCTGGTCGATCCAGTACTCGGGCGAGCGCAGCTGCTCCTCGGTGACGAGCCGGCCGGTCACCGTGGAGACGATCGGGACGGTGGGCGCGCTCAGCGTCACGCCCTCGAGCACCCGGGCGAACTCCGCGGTCATCGGTTCCATCAGCGGGGAGTGGAAGGCGTGGCTGACCACCAGCCGCTTGGCGGACCGGCCCCACCCCCGGACGGCCGCGGCGATCTCCTCGACCACCGCCTCCTCGCCCGAGACCACCACCGCGGCCGGGCCGTTGACGGCGGCGAGCCCGACCCGGCCCGGGTGGGCGGCGAGCAGCGGACCGACCTCCTCGGCCGAGACGCGCAGTGCCGCCATCGCGCCGCCCGGCGGCAGCGCCTGCATCAGCCGGCCCCGGGCGGCGACCAGCGCCGCCGCGTCGTCGAGCGTCAGAACGCCCGCGAGGTGGGCGGCGGCGAACTCGCCCACCGAGTGTCCGGCGAGGACGTCCGGCCGCACGCCCCAGGAGCCGACCAACCGGGCCAGCGCCACCTCGTGGGCGAACAGCGCGGGTTGGGCGTACGCCGTGTCGTCGAGCCGCTCGCCGGTGGCGATCACCTCGCGCAGCGGGCGGTCCAGGTGCGGGTCGACCGCGGCGCACACCGCGTCGAACGCGGCCGCGAACTCCGGGAACTCCCGGTGCAGTTCCAGGCCCATCCCGGCCCGCTGGGCACCCTGGCCGGTGAACAGGAAGGCCAGTCTGCCCGGCCGCGGCGGGGCCGCGGTGACGGCACCGTCCCCGTCGGCGGCCAAGGCCCGCAGCCCGTCGAGCAGTTCGGCGCGGTCCGCGCCCACCACGGCGGCCCGGTGCTCCAGGCCGGCCCGGGTCGTCGCCAGCGAGAACGCGAGGTCCGCCGCGGACAGTTCGGGCCGTCGCTCGGCGAGGGCGAGCAGCCGTCCGGCCTGGGCCCGTACGGCGCTCGGGGTACGGGCCGAGAGCAGCCAGGGCACGGCGGGCAGCGGACGCGCCGTGGAACCACCCTCGGCGGGACCGTCGGCCTCGGCGGGCTCGGCGGGCTCGGCGGGCTCGGCGGGCTCGGCGGGCTCGGCCGCCGGCGCCTGCTCGATGATCACGTGCGCGTTGGTGCCGCTCACTCCGAAGGCCGACACCGCCGCCCGGCGCGGGCGGCCGGTCTCCGGCCACGGCCGCTGCTCGGTGAGCAGTCGCACCGCGCCCGCCGACCAGTCGACCAGCGGGGTCGGCCGGTCCACGTGCAGGGTCTTCGGCAGCACGCCGTGCCGGATCGCCTGGATCGTCTTGATCACGCCGCCGACCCCGGCGGCGGCCGCCGAGTGGCCGATGTTGGACTTCAACGAGCCCAGCCAGAGCGGCCGTTCGGCCGGCCGCTGCGCGCCGTAGGCGGCCAGCAGCGCCTGCGCCTCGATCGGGTCGCCGAGCCGGGTGCCGGTGCCGTGCGCCTCGACCGCGTCCACGTCCGCCGGGTCCAGCCGGGCCTCGGCCAGCGCCTGGCGGATCACCCGCTCCTGGGACGGCCCGCTGGGTGCGGTGAGCCCGTTGGACGCGCCGTCCTGGTTGACCGCGGAGGAGCGCAGCACGGCCAGCACCCGATGCCCGTTGCGGACGGCGTCGGAGAGCCGCTCGACGAGCAGCAGGCCCACGCCCTCCGACCAGCCGGTGCCGTCGGCGGCGGCCGCGAAGGACTTGCACCGGCCGTCCGCGGCCAGGCCGCGCTGCCGGGAGAAGTCGACGAACCCGCCGGGCGTCGCGCTGATCGTCACCCCGCCGGCCAGGGCGAGGGAGGACTCGCCGTTGCGCAGTGACTGGGCGGCGAGGTGCAGCGCCACCAGCGAGGAGGAGCAGGCCGTGTCCACCGTGATCGCCGGGCCCTCGAAGCCGAACGAGTAGGAGATCCGGCCGGAGGCGACGCTGGTGAGCTTGCCGGTCAGCAGGTAGCCCTCCAGCTCGGCCGGGCCCTGGAGGCCGAGGTAGGTCTGTTCGACCGCCCCGACGAAGACCCCGACGTCCTCGCCCCGGAGCGCGGTCGGGTCGATCCCGGCGTGCTCGAAGGTCTCCCAGGCCGTCTCCAGCAGGACCCTCTGCTGGGGGTCCATGGAGACCGCCTCGCGCGGCGAAACCCCGAAGAACGCGGCGTCGAACTCGGCCGCGCCGTCCAGGAACCCGCCCTCCCGGGTGTAGGAGGTGCCCGGGGTGTCCGGGTCCTCGTCGTACAGCGCGTCCAGGTCCCACCCGCGGTCGGTGGGGAACTCCGTGACGGCGTCCCGGCCCTCGGCGACGAGCTGCCACAGCTCCTCCGCCGAGCCCACCCCGCCGGGGAACCGGCAGGCCATGCCGACGACGGCGATCGGCTCGCCGCGGCCGGCCTCCAGTTCCGCGACGCGGCGCCGGGCCTTCTGCAGGTCGGCCGTGACCCACTTCAGGTACTCGGCCAGCTTCTTCTCATCCGCCATGCGGACGGTCACCCCTTCCCTGTCCGGTGTGCCGGTCGTCAGTTGCCGGCACGGCCGAGCTCGTTGTCGATGAAGTCGAGGAGCTCGGCGGTCGAGGCGTCCTCCAGGTCGGTCACCGCGCCGTCGGCGGCGGGGGTGCCCCAGGCCTCCAGCCAGCGCGACAGGATGGTCTGCAGCCGGACGGTGACGGTGCCGCGTTCCTCCTCGTCGCCGACGGCGGAGAGCACCTCCTCCAGCCGGTCGAGTTCGGCCAGGACGGCGGACGAGGGCTCGGCAGCGTCCTGCGGCGTCACCTCGCCGAGCAGGAAGCCGGCCAGCGCGAGCGGCGTCGGGTGGGCGAACACCACCGTCACCGGCAGTGTGAGCCCGGCGGCCTCGCCCAGCCGGTTGCGCAGCTGGACGGCGGTCAGCGAGTCGAAGCCGAGCTCCTGGAAGGGGCGCTGGGGGTCGACGTCGGCCGGGTCGCGGAAGCCGAGCACGCCCGCCACCTCGGTGCGGACCAGGTCGAGCACGAGCTCGGTGCGCCCGTCGGGGGCGAGCCCTGCCAGCCGCTCGACCAGCGGGACGGCCTCGGCGGCCCGGGGGCGCCGGGTGCCCGCCGGGACCAGGGCCCGCAGCAGGGCCGGCACCGGGTCCAGGGCCCGCACCGCCGCGAGGTCGAACGGGGTGGCGGTGAGCGCGGGCGGGTCCACCCGCAGGGCGGCGTCGAACAGGGCGAGGCCCTGTTCCGGGCCGACCGGCAGGAAGCCCTCCCGGGCGAAGCGGGCGCGGTCGGCCGCGGTGATCCCGGCGTTGATCCCGCCCTCGACCTCCCACAGGCCCCAGGCCAGCGAGGTCGCCGGCAGGCCCTGGGCCCGGCGCTGGTGCGCCAGGGCGTCCAGGGCGGCGCCGGCCGCCGCGTAGTTGGCCTGGCCGGGGCCGCCGAAGACGGCGACGACGGACGAGAACAGGACGAAGGCGGTGAGGTCCTGGTCCCGGGTCAGCTCGTGCAGGTGCCGGGCCGCGTCCACCCGGGAGCGCAGCACGCCCGCCAGCTGCTCGGGGGTGAGCGCCGGGAGCAGCCCGTTGTCGAGGACGCCCGCGGCGTGCACCACCCCGGTCAGCGGGCGGTCGCCGAGCAGCATGAACATCGGCAGCAGCACCTCCGAGTACCTGATCTCGGACGACGGCGCCGCCGTCTACGCCTTCCGCCGCTACAGCGCCACCG
>NZ_JBEZUT010000494.1:0-4449 GCF_040636595.1 Kitasatospora sp. NPDC036755 | reverse complement strand
ATGGTACTGCAGGGGGGACCCTGTGGGAGAGTAGGACGCCGCCGAACAATTCTTCTGAAGAACCCCCATCCGGGACCCGGATGGGGGTTCTTCGCGTTTCCAGGCCGGACCGGGCCAGACCGTCCGGGCCCGGGAGCAGGACGGGACGGCGCGCGGCACTCGTTCGGAAAGATCTTGGCGAGCCGTGTCGAGAACCCGTGGCCGGCTCCGTCCCAGGGGTGCACGCGGCCACAATGGGTCGCACCAGCTCCGAGGATCCGAGGAGAAGACGATGGCCAAGTACCTGCTGCTGAAGCACTACCGGGGTGCCCCGGACGCGGTCAACTGCGTGCCGATGGACCAGTGGACGCCGGAGGAGGTCACGGCACACATCAAGTACATGCAGGACTTCGCGGGCCGGCTGGAGGCGACGGGCGAGTTCGTCGACGGCCAGGCGCTCGCGCCCGAGGGCACGTGGGTCCGGTACGACGGTGAGGGGCGGCCGCCGGTCACCGACGGCCCGTTCGCCGAGACCAAGGACCTGATCGCCGGCTGGATGGTGATCGACGTCGACAGCTACGAGCGTGCCGTCGAGCTGGCGGGGGAGCTGTCGGCCGCTCCGGGGGCCGGGGGCAAGCCGATCCACGAGTGGCTGGAGCTGCGTCCGTTCCTGGGCACGCCGCCGACGATCACGGAGTGACCTCTCCGATGGACGAGGTACTGGTGAGGCGCCTCACGCCGGGCGTCATCGGGGTCCTGGTCCGCCGCGGAGCCGACTTCGCGGCGGCCGAGGACGCCGTGCAGGAGGCGCTGGTCGAGGCGGTCCGGGCCTGGACCGTCGAGCAGCCGCGCGATCCCAAGGGGTGGCTGGTCACGGTGGCCTGGCGCAAGTTCCTCGACGCGGCACGGTCGGACGCGGCCCGTCGCCGCCGGGAGGATCTGGTCGACCAGGAGCCGGAGGCGGGGCCGGCGACCGCGGTGGACGACACGCTCCAGCTCTACTTCCTGTGCGCCCACCCGTCGTTGACGCCCTCGTCGGCGGTCGCGCTGACCCTGCGGGCGGTGGGCGGGCTGACCACCCGGCAGATCGCCCAGGCCTACCTGGTGCCCGAGGCGACCATGGCCCAGCGCATCAGCCGTGCCAAGCGCACCGTGTCGGCCGTAGGGTTCGACCAGCCGGGGGACGTCGCCACCGTGCTCCGGGTCCTCTACCTGGTCTTCAACGAGGGCTACTCCGGTGAGCTCGACCTCGCGGCCGAGGCGATCCGGCTGACCCGGCAGCTCGCGGCGGTGATCGACCACCCCGAGGTGGCCGGGCTGCTGGCCCTGATGCTGCTGCACCACGCCCGCCGGGCCGGGCGGACGACGCCGGGCGGTGCGCTGGTGCCGCTGGCCGAGCAGGACCGCGGCCGGTGGGACACCGGGCTGATCGCCGAGGGGGTCGGGATTCTCCAACGGGCACTGGCCCGGGACCGGTTGGGCGAGTTCCAGGCCCAGGCGGCGGTCGCGGCGCTGCACGCCGACGCGCCCACGGCGGAGGAGACGGACTGGGTGCAGATCGTCGAGTGGTACGACGAGCTGGTCCGGCTGACCGCGAGCCCGGTGGTGCGGCTCAACCGGGCGGTGGCGCTCGGTGAGGCCGACGGTCCGCGGGCGGGGCTGGCGGCGCTCGCGGAGCTGGACGGCGGGCTGCCCAGGTACGCGGCGGTGGCGGCGCACCTCCACGAGCGCGCCGGGGAGCCGGAGACGGCGGCCCGGCTGTACGCGGAGGCGGCTCGGAAGGCGAGCAACCTCGCCGAGCGCGACCATCTGACCCGTCAGGCGGCCAGGCTCAACACCGCCCTGAGGGGCCGTCGGACCGACTGACCCGCGACGGCCGGGGAGGGAGGGCTCAGAGCCGGCCGGCGGCCTTCAGCGCCAGGTAGGTGTCGGCCAGGGCCGGGGCGATCCGGGTGGGCGGGGCGTCCAGGACGGTGACGCCGTGGCGGGTGAGGCGTTCGGCGGTGGCCCGGCGGTCGGCCCGGGTCTGCTCGGCGGCCGCCGCGCCGTAGACGGCCTCCAAGGTGCCCCGCCCGGCGGCGAGTTCGTCCAGGCGGGGGTCGGCGACCGAGGCGAGGACGACCTCGTGGCGCTTGGTGAGCATCGGCAGCAGCGGGCGCAGGCCGTCCTCGGCGGGGGCCGCGTCGAGGCCGGTGAGCAGCACGATCAGCGAGCGCTGGGGGGCCATCTTGAGGGCCGTGGCGACCAGCGAGCGCATGTCGGTCTCGTGCAGCGCGGGTTCCAGCGCGGCCATCGCGTTGGTGAAGGCGGGCAGCACCTCGTGGGCCGAAGCGCCGGCCACCGCGACGCGCTTGCGGGAGTCGTGGGCGAGCAGGTCGACCCGGTCGCCGGCCCGGGTGGCGAGGGCGGTGAGCAGCAGCGCGGCGTCGAGCGCGGCGTCCAGCCGGGGGGCGTCGCCGACCCGGCCGGCCGAGGTGCGGCCGGTGTCGAGGACGACGAGGATGTGCCGGTCGCGTTCGGGGCGCCAGGTGCGGACGGCGAGGCCGCCCGACCCGGCGGCGGTGTTCGCCGCGCGGCGGGCGCTGGCGCGCCAGTCGATGGAGCGGACGTCGTCGCCGGGCAGGTACTCGCGCAGGGAGTCGAACTCGGTGCCCTGGCCGCGGGTCAGCACCGAGGTGCGGCCGTCGAGTTCGCGCAGCCGGGCGAGTCGGGAGGGCAGGTGCTTGCGGCTGGCGAACGGGGGCAGTGCGCGGACCGTCCAGGGGACGTGGTGGGAGCCCTGGCGGCCGGCCAGGCCTAGCGGGCCGAGCGAGCGGACCGTCACCCGCTGGGCGTGGTGGTCGCCGCGGCGGGTGGGGGTGAGCACGGTGGTGATCCGGCGGCGTTCGCCGGCGGGGAGGGACAGGGTGTGCCGGGAGGCGGCTTCGGCGGTGCCGGGGCGCCAGGTGGACGGCGCCCAGGCGTCGCGGACCGGGCCCCGGAGCGGCCGGCCGGACGGGTTGGTGACGGTCAGTTCGACGGTGGCGGGCTCGCCGAGCCGGACGGTGGTGTCGCCGCCCCGCCCGAAGCGCAGGCCGCGGACCGGGGCGGCGAGCACGAGGTCGACCGCGACGGCGATCAGCACCGCACCGGTGGCCAGGCCGATCCCGGTCCAGGACGGCAGCAGCAGGCCCACGACGAGCGCGCCGAGTGCGGCGAGCAGGGCGGTTCGCCCGGTGAGGGCCATGCGGTGCGCTCCTTCGGGGGTGCGGTGCGGTTCAGCGGGGTGCGGGTGTCTGGCTGAGGACGGCCTGGATGACGGAGTCGGCGGTGACGCCCTCCATCTCGGCCTCGGCGCGCAGCGCGACCCGGTGCCGCAGGGTGGGCAGGGCGAGCGCCTTGACGTCGTCCGGGGTGACGTAGTCGCGGCCGGCGAGCCAGGCCCAGGCCCGGGAGGCGGCGAGCAGGGCGGTGGCGCCGCGCGGGGAGACGCCGATGGAGAGCGACGGGGACTGCCGGGTGGCCCGGCAGAGGTCGACGATGTAGGCGAGGACCTCGGGGGAGACGGTCAGCTTCGCGATCTGCTCGCGGGCGGCGGCCAGGTGCTCGGGTCCGGCGACCGGGCGGACGCCGGCCGCGGCGAGGTCGCGCGGGTCGAAGCCGGCGGCGTGCCGGGAGAGCACCTGGAACTCCTGGTCGCGGTCGGGCAGCGGCAGGACCAGCTTGAGCAGGAAGCGGTCCAGCTGGGCCTCGGGCAGCGGGTAGGTGCCCTCGTACTCGACCGGGTTCTGGGTGGCGGCGACCAGGAACGGGATGGGCAGCGCGCGCGGTTCGCCGTCCACCGTGACCTGGTGCTCCTCCATGGCCTCCAGCAGGGCGGCCTGGGTCTTCGGCGGGGTGCGGTTGATCTCGTCGGCGAGCAGCAGGTTGGTGAAGACCGGCCCGGGCTGGAAGGAGAACGCGGCGGTGCGGGCGTCGTAGACGAGTGAGCCGGTGACGTCGCCGGGCATCAGGTCGGGGGTGAACTGGATGCGCTTGGTCTCCAGGCTGAGCGCGGTGGACAGGGTGCGCACCAGCAGGGTCTTGGCGACGCCGGGGACGCCTTCCAGCAGCACGTGGCCGCCGCAGAGCAGCGCCACGACCAGGCCGGTGACGGCGGCGTCCTGGCCGACCACGGCCTTGCCGATCTCGGCGCGCAGGGCGGTCAGCGCGGCGCGCGGGTCGGTGGCGGGGGTAGCGGGTGCCGTGCCGGGGACGGGGCGGAGCTGGGCGGTTGCCTGGTCGGTCACGGGTTCCGTACCTGCCTTTCGAGGGCGTCGAGGTCGTCGGCGAGCCGCAGCAGCGCGGCGTCGTCGGTCGGGGGCGGGCCGTACAGCAGGGCCCGGACGTCCCCGGCGGGCCGTCCGGGGAGGCGGTCGGCCACGGCGACGCAGAGTGCGTCGGGGTCGGGCGTGCCGGCCCGGAGCGGGACGCCCAGGGCGGGGGCGAGCC
>NZ_JBEZUT010000493.1:0-4451 GCF_040636595.1 Kitasatospora sp. NPDC036755 | reverse complement strand
GGGGAACCGCTCGCTCTCCCCGCGCCGTTCGGCTTCGACCTCGACACGAAGCCGTTCCTCTGAACGCGGCGCGGGCAGTACCGCCGTCGCGGCGGCGGACTCATCCGCCGGCTCCACCGACTCCGCGGCGGACTCCTCCGCCGCCAACGCCCAGTTCACCGCCGGGAGCTGGTAGCCACCCGGCCTCCGCTCCGGCCCGCCGCGCTGCTCCTCGCCCACCGTGCATCCCCTGCTGTTCGACGACACTCCCATGGGGGCCTACGGCCCGGGGGGCCGAACCGGTTCAGCGGAGATCGGAGCGCTTCAGGCGCCGAGCTTCCAGACCGGCTCCGCGGCCGCCTCCGGCGGGGTCAGCACGAAGGAGACGGCCTGCTCCAGCGACGCCGCCGACGGCGCCGCCCACGGCCCGTCCCCCTGCGCGCGCACGTGGGCGAGCAGCTCCGGGTCCGGCGCCAGTCCGTACTCCTCCAGGTAGTACGTGACGGTGTCGGTCCAGATCCACCGGCCGTCGGTGCGGAAGCCCATCGGCACGACTCCGCGCCGGGCCGGGTCGACCACGTCGTCCATCAGCATCGGCGTCAGCAGCACCGCCGCCCCGGCCCGCAGGTAGCGGGCGACGGCCTCGCGCCCGGGCCCCGCCGCCAGCCGCGGCCGGTCCGGGGCGAACCCGGGCCCGGTCACCGGATCCACCGCGTCGAAGACCGCCGCCAGCCGGAACCCGTCCCGCACCGTCTCGCCCATCACCGAACTCCTCACCGCCGGCCACGTCCCTACGTTCCGTCCGACGGCCGACCGGCGGCGCGGGGTTCACCGCGGAGCCGGGCGAGGACGGCGACGGCCGTCGCGTGCTCATCGGGGGTCGTGCGGACTCCGAGGATCGCGCGGTGGTCGCGGCCCGGTCGGTCAGGTGCGCACGGTGCGGTGAGCCCTTCCGCTCCTCCGGAAGGCGTACGCCGCGGATGCGCCCAGACCGCGAGGTCCCCCGAGCGGACTCGCCGTGGTCCGGCCGAAGGGGCCGGACCGCTCGTGCCACAGGTACGAGCCCGCCAGCGCCTCTTGCAGCGACGCCACGAACCGTACCGCCTCGGGCGGTACGGCCGCCGGGGCCCCGGCCAGAGTGTCGACCCTGGCGGTCAGCAGATCGTCGACGACGGCAGCGGCGTCACGGCGGTCCAGCCCGAGGGCCTTACCGGCGACCTCCACGCCGTTGTTGCCCACCGTGCCCTCATCGACCTCCCGGTCGTGGGACACGATGTCGTTGTGCAGGCTGACGGCGTCCACGAACGCGTCGACGGCAGTGCGGAACTCCCTGAGGCGGAGCACGTTCGGACGGAGTTCGCCCATCGCGTGCTCCATGAGCACGGCGGTGAACTGCAGACCACCAAAGTCTCGGCGGGCTCCCAGATATTCGATCAGATCGGTCACGGCACGGTCGACGTGCTCGAGCTCCCACAGCACGCCGTCCAGGAAGCGCCGCACGCTGCTGATGAACCGATCGCGCCAGAGCGGGCTCATGGTGGCGGCCGTGCCGGTCCACAGGTCCGCGAAGGCCCGCTCCACGGGATTTCCCGGGCTCAGCGGCCGCGGCAGGCCGTCCAACGGCAGGTGGAGCATCAGCCGCTCCACCTGTGCTGCGGCTGACTCCCGGTCGTGGTCACGCCGGTAGAGCGGCAGGAACAGATCGTCGACGAACCACAGGGCGACATGCCAATCGGTGACCAGCTCCAACTCTCCGGCATCGGCGTCCGGATGGGTCAAGGCGATGAACAACGGGAAGTCGGCTTGATCGAACTTCTCCTCGCTCCACCTCTGCGGCCACTCCGAGTACGCCTCGTCGAACATGCCCATCCGCCGGGCCCACTCCTTGGCATGCGCGCGGGCCTGGTCGACATGAGGGTTGAGGCGGGACTCGAACGGCATGTGGAAGGGCGGCTGCGGAAGGGATCCCATGGTCGGGTCGCTTCCCCTCCCGGGTCGCCGCGATGCCGGAGTTCACCCGTGGCACTCCAGTGCGATCCGGTGGTCCATCCGCTCGGGCGCGTCCATGCCGCGGCCCCGCGGCCACCGCGTGATCTTCAGGAGTCCGCACGACCCCCGATGAGCACGCGATGGCCGGTGCCGTTCCCGCCCGGCTCCAGCGGCAGATCACGACATCGCACCGGAGCACCGGGGCGTGTCCGCCGTCACACCGCGCCCAGCGCGAGGACGTAGCGGGCCGGGTCGGCCGGGCGGACGCGGTCGGCGGGGGCAACGGCGTCGCGGCGGGCGAGCCAGGTGCGCAGCCGGTCCGGGCCCGGCCGCACCCCGCCGATCTCGTGCAGCAGCACCCGGGCCGGGCGGCCCTGCTCCTGGTCCGCCGGTTCGACCTCGACCACCTCGAACCGCGTGCCCGGGGCGAAGATCACCGTCGGCTGGTCGCCCGGCTCGCCGAAGGCCGAGCTGCGCCGGCCACCGACGGACCAGATGGCGAACTCGACCCCGACGTCCTCCCCCAGGTCGGCCCCGGGCGCCGCCAGGCCGGTCACCGGGGCCCGCTCGGTCAGCACCGTGCCCGGGGCGTACGCGGTGAGGTCGCAGTCCTGCGCCGGGCCGGCCACCAGCACGCCGCCGTAGTGGCTGGGCAGCCGCCGCAGACCGCCGGCCAGACAGCGCAGGTACGGGCCGTAGGGACCGGGCGCCCCGGACCGGGCCGCCGCGAGGAGTTCGGCGCGCGGGGCCAGCGGGGTGCAGTCGCCGTGCTGCAGCAGGACGGCGACCAGCTCGGGCCCCGGCGCTCCCCCTTCCGCCCGGGCGCGCAGGGCGGGCAGCCGGGTCGCGACGTCCTCGGCCCGCCGCGCCAGGCGCTGGTAGGCGGAGCCGAGCAGGGCCGCCAGCGCCGCGCCGTCCGAGGCGGGCGAGGTGGCGGCGGGCTCCACCGGCGCCACGGGCGGGGGCGGGGGCGCCACGGGCGGGGGCGTCACGGCTGGGGTCGAGGGCTCGGGAACCGGCTCGGGCTCGGGAACGGGTTCCGGAACGGGCTCGGCCTCGGGTTCCGAGACCGGCTCGGGCTCGGCCGTCGGCGCCTCGGCGGCTGGCCCCTCCACCTCGGGCTCCGCGACGACGCCCTCAGGGGCCAATATTGCTCCTTCGCCGGCCTCCTCCCGAGCCCCCGGGAACGCCCCGCCCGCGGTCGACACCGTGGCGGCGGGCGCGGGCCCGACGACCGGCTCCACCGTCGCCTCCGCCAGGACCTCGGCCTCGGCCACGGCCTCGACCGCAACCGGAGCCGGAGCCGGAGCCGGAGCAGAGGCCGGAGCCTCCGCCACGACCTCGCCCCGGAAGGACGGCTCCGGAGCACCCGCCTCCGCCCCGACCCAGTCCAGGCCGTACAGCCGCGCGCAGAACCGCGCCACCGCCGCCGACCCCACATCCAGTGCCCCCACCACCGCGAGCCCGAGCCGCGTCGGCCCGGCCGGGAGCGAGCCGAGCACCGCCCCGAGGTGGTCCCAGAGCGTCTCCGGCACCGGTCGCCCCGGCGCGCCGACGACCAGCACCGGCCGGGCCGGGTCCGGTCGGCGCAGCCGGGGGCCGCGGTCCGCGCCGGAGGCCGGGCGCAGCCACAGCCCGGCGGACACCGCCTCCAACTCCCAGCCGGGGAAAGCCGGGTAGCGGGCGGCCCCGGACGCCGTCGGGAGGTCGGGGCGGGTGCGCCAGCCGACGGCGGTGACGGTGCGCTCGCGCGGGCGGGCGACCAGCTCGGTGAGGTACGGCTCCCAGCCTTCCCCACCGCCCTCCGCGACGTGGACGTGCCGCACGCCCACCCCGGACAGCCCGGCCGTCCCGACCGGCACGCCGATCGCCGCCCGCACCTCCTGCCCGAGCGAGGCCGCCAACACGGCCGCCAGCTCGATGAGTTCGACCGGAGCGGCCCAGGGCGCACTGAGCACGAGGGGTTCCCGCCGCGTCGCCTTCTCCTGCAGGAGCGCTGCGGCGTCGGCCAGTTGGGCGCCGCTGGGCAGCTCTCCGGAGGGCTCGCCGATGATCAGCAGCAGCCCGTCCGGGGGCGCGACGGCCCGGTCCAGCACGGCCGGTCGGGCCGGTCCCACCGCGGCCTCGGTGACCCAGTACGCCCCACCGGCCAGGGGGGTGATGGTCGCGGCGGCGGGCCAGCGGCCGCCGAGCGGCTCCGCTCCCCCGCCGGGACGGCAGCGCCACCACGTCCCGTCCACGGCCGGCAGGGTGCCGTCCGCTTCGACGCTGACCACGGTGTCCGGCGCGACCACCGTCAACCCGGCACGCCTGGCGAGCAGTTCGGCGGGCCGTCGGCCGTCCGGGCCGAGCGCCGCCAGCCCGGAGGCGGCCAGCACCAGCACGTCGGCGTCATGGGGTTGCCGTCGCGGTCGCCGCCGATCCAGGTGCCGAAGGTGAGCGGGCGTACGCCGTCGGGCAGGACCAGGCCGACCCGGGCGAGC
>NZ_JBEZUT010000492.1:0-4468 GCF_040636595.1 Kitasatospora sp. NPDC036755 | reverse complement strand
CCCGCCCGCCGGCTCCCACCGCCGGCGGGCGGGGCCGGGTGGGCTCACGGCCCGGAGAAGGGGTGGTTGCCGGGCCGCGCCGGTCGCGCGCCCGGTGGCCGGCCGGTCAGGCGCTGGTGGTGCCCGGCGCCGGCGCGTTGTACTGGATGGTGCCCATGTCGGCGTCGACGGAGTAGCCGGAGACGTCGACGTCCTTGTGCTCGATGCGGGCCAGGGCCGACTCGACGGCCGCCTTGAGCCGCTCGTTCTTGGCCGCGTCACGGGCCGGACGGCGCTCGGCGAACTCCGGCATGACCTCGCGGGCGAACAGCTCCAGCGACTCCATGATGTGCTCGTGCTTGGTGTTGCCGAGCTGCACCTGGAAGATGATCTGGTCGATGCCGGCCTCCTCGTAGGCGCGGATCATCTCGACCAGCTTCCCCGGGGAGCCGATGCCCCGGCGCAGCGCGTCCAGCCGCGCCTCCAGCGTCGGGTCCATCGCGGCCATCGCCGCGAGCACCTCGGGGTTCGGCTCGCGCACCATGGCGAACATCTCCCGGCCCTGCTCGAACAGTTCCGCGATGTTGGTGGTGCCGGGGAAGTGCTCGCCGATGAAGTAGTAGTGCATGAACGTGTAGGCGAAGAAGTGGGCGCCGTCCAGGGCCCGGTCCAGCGCCGTCTCGTCGTCGGGCGCGCACAGCATCGGCATCACGACGGCGAGGTTCGGGTTGACCGCCTTGCCGAGCGGCACGCAGTCCTCGGAGGCGAACGCCGCGTAGTAGGCGTCCGTGTAGGCCTTGGCCTCCTCGATGGAGACGAAGGCCAGCGCGAGGGCGCCGAGGCCGTTGCGGGCGGCGAACTCCACCGTGTCCGGGTTGGAACAGGCGAGCCAGAGCGGCGGGTGCGGGGTCTGCTTGGGCTTGGGCAGCACGTTGCGCGGCGGCACGTTGACCCAGGTGCCCTCGTGGCCGGTGAACGGGGCCTCGGTCATCATCCGGGTGATGACCTGCAGCGCCTCCCGCCACTGGTCCTTCTTGGTGGCCTTGACCACGCCGAAGGCGTCCAGCTCCATCTGCGAACTGCCCTGGCCGGTACCGAACTCGACGCGGCCGCCGGAGACCAGGTCGAGGGTGGCGATCCGCTCGGCGACGCGGGCCGGGTGGTTCATCGCGGGCGGCAGCGAGACGATGCCGTGGGCCAGCCGGATGTTGCTGGTGCGGGCGGCCGCGGCGGCGAGGAAGACCTCGGGCGCGGAGCAGTGCGAGTACTCCTCCATGAAGTGGTGCTCGGTCGCCCAGGCGCAGTCGAAGCCCAACTTGTCGGCGAGCTCGATCTGTTCGAGCGACTCGCGGAGCACCCGCTCCTCGCTGTCGGCCGCCCACGGACGCGGTACTTGGTGGTGGTACTGGAGACCGAAACGCATGGTTGGTTGCCTCTTCCTCGCTGGGTTCGCCGCGGAGCCCGGGTCGAGGTCGCCGGGCCCGTCGGGCCGTTCTGGAGTATTCGGGCCACCGTCCGGGCCGGGCAAGGAGATCGGGGCAGGTTAGGGCCGCCGCCGGGGGAGGTTAGGGGCGCGGGCCCGCCGGTGCGCGGCGGCGCGGCGAGGAGCGTAAGGGGGTTCCCCTAAGTCCGCGCGGTGCGCGGCCTTAGGGGGCGGCTCGGGCCCGACTGTCCCGATCCCGGCGGTACAAACGACCTTGTTGAACGACGGTGGGGTGCCACCGGCGGATTTCCCGACGAAGGAGGGCCCTGTGGGCCGTGTGGAAGGCAAGGTCGTCGTCGTAACCGGAGCCGGTCGTGGACAGGGCCGCAGCCACGCGGTCCGTCTGGCCGAGGAGGGCGCCGACATCATCGCGATCGACATCTGCGAGGACGTCGACGCCGCGGAGTACCCGATGGCCTCCGAGGAGGACCTGGCGGAGACCGCCCGCCTGGTCGAGAAGGCCGGCCGCCGGGTGTTCGTCTCGAAGACGGACGTCCGCGACCGCGCCGCGGTGCAGCGGGCCGTGGACGCGGGCGTGGCCGAACTCGGCCGCCTGGACGCGGTGGTGGCCAACGCCGGGATCAGCCCGGTCGGCGCCGACCGCCCGGTCACGGTCTTCGGCGACACCGTCGACACCAACCTCAACGGCGCGCTGCACACCGCGCACGCCGCGCTGCCGCACCTGGGCGAGGGCGGCTCGATCATCATGGTCGGCTCCGCCGCCGGCCTGCTCTCCAACTACGGTGCCGGGCCGATGGGGCCGGGCGGCGCCGGCTACGTCTTCGCCAAGCAGGCCCTCGCGATGTACGCCAACTGGCTGGCGCCGCAGCTCGCGCCGAAGGGCATCCGGGTCAACGTCGTCCACCCGTCGAACGTCGACACCGCGATGATCCACAACGCGCCGATGTACCGGATCTTCCGCCCGGACCTCCAGACCGCCACCCGTGAGGACGTCGCGCCGTCCTTCCAGGACTTCCACGCGATGCCGATCCCCTACCTGGACCCGATCGAGATCTCGCACGCGGTGACCTACCTGGTCTCCGACGAGTCCCGTTTCGTCACCGGCCTCCAGCTCAAGATCGACGCCGGCGCCGTGGTCAACGCCGGCCGCTGACGCCGCGCCGCACCCGTTACGCACGAGGAGGACCCGCCCATGTGGGACGAGCAGTTCGAGCAGCTGCTGCGGGCACACCTGCCCTACCTGCCGGCGCAGGACGAGCTGGGCGCCGACGTCGCCCTGGCCGACCTGGGGCTGGACTCGATGAGCACCGTCGAGCTGCTGGCCTCGCTGGAGAAGCGGTACGACGTCCGCTTCCTCGACGACGCCCTGAGCATGGAGACCTTCGCGACCGCCGCGACCCTGTGGAAGCAGCTGTCCGAGCTCGTCGACACCGCTCGCTGAGCGCTCACCCGGCGCGGCCCCGAGGGGCCGCGCCGGGCCGACCCGCCGTGGCCGACCGCACCCGATGCCCCTCGCGGTCGGCCACGGCGTTCCCGTGCGTCCGGGCGGTCAGCGCCGGTCGGCCGGGGCGCCGAGCGTCCGGGTGAAGCCGGGCGGGACCACCAGGTCCTCCGGGACCAGCTCGCGGATCGAGGAACGGCCCAGCCCCATCAGCGCCGAGTCGATGCCGCCGCGCAGCAGGTCCAGCACGTTCTCCACACCGGCCTGCCCGTTGGCCGCCAGCCCCCACAGGTACGAGCGGCCGATCATGACCGCCCGCGCCCCCAGCGCCAACGCCTTCACCACGTCGCTGCCGCGCCGGATCCCGCCGTCCAGCAGCACTTCTACCTGGCCGCCGACCGCCCCGGCCACCGCCGGCAGGCAGCGGATCGACGCCGGGGTGCCGTCCAGGTTGTTCCCGCCGTGGTTGGACACCGAGATCGCGTCCACCCCCGCGTCCACCGCCCGCAGCGCGTCGTCGACCCTGGTCACGCCCTTGAGCATGAACGGGCCGCCCCACTCCTCGCGCAGCCAGCGGATGTCCGCCCAGCTCGGCGGCTCCGACTGCATCCAGCTGCCGTACGCGCCGAAGAAGGTCGGCGCCGGGCCGCCGCCGTCGGCCATGTTCGGCACCGTCAGGTCCGGCAGCCGCCCGGCCCGCAGGAAGTCCCGGAGCCAGGAGGGGCGGGACAGCGCCTGCGGGGCGAAGCGCACCGCCTCGCGCAGCGTCAGGCGCTCCGGGATGTGCGGGCTGCCCCAGTCACGGCCGTGCGAGAACGACCAGTCGGTGGTGACGATCAGCCCCGCCGCCCCGGCCGCCCGGGCCCGCTCCATCCGCTCCGCCATCTGCCGGCGCGAGCCCATCCAGTACAGCTGGAAGAAGGTGCTCGGGTTGGCCCGCACCACCTCCTCCACCGGGCGGGAGGCGAACGAGCTCAGCCCCATCGCGGTGCCCCGCGCCGCCGCCGCCCGGGCGACCGCCACCTCCCCCTCGGGGTGCACGGCCTGCACCCCGGCCGGGGAGATGATCACCGGCAGCGAGACCGGCTGCCCCAGCACGGTGGTGGCCTGGTCGCGCGCGGCCTGCTGGCCGGCGACGTGCGGGGCCAGGCCGAGCTCGTCGAACGCGCGGTAGTTGTCGCGCACCGTCAGCCCCTTCTCGGAGCCGGCCAGCAGCGCGCCGTACACCGAGGGCGGCAGCCGCCGCCGGGCCCGTCGCTGGGCCTGCGCCACGGTCTCGAACCAGCCGTTGCTCATCGGGACTTCTCCTTGTTTCCAGACGGTCGGGCGCGCACCGTCCGCCGGTGCGGCGCGGGGGGAAGCGCGGGCGTCACCGCGGCCAGGGTGCGGTGGCGCCCGCTCGCCCGGCAGACGCCGGCGCCGTACGCCAGGTCGTCGGCGAGCGCGGCCAGCGTGAAGCGGACCGGGTCCAGCCGCGGGCGGCGGGTCGCCCAGGTGTGCAGGCCGGGCGCCAGCAGCAGTCCCGCCGCGGCGAGCCGCCGGGCCGCCGTCCGGCCCGCCGGGGTGCGCGCGGAGCCCGGGGCGAGCAGGGCGGCGGCCAGCAG
>NZ_JBEZUT010000491.1:0-4472 GCF_040636595.1 Kitasatospora sp. NPDC036755 | reverse complement strand
CCGGCTCGCCCGGCTGGAGATGCGCCGGGTGGTCGCCGGAGCCCGGTACGGCTACTCCTTCGACGTCCTGACCCGCCCGCTGGAGGAGAGCGACGTGTGGCCGGGTCGCTCCACCGGATCCGCCAGGACTGGTCCATCACGGCGTCCCGGCGGCTGCGCTCGTACCCGTAGCCGTTCCACCAGTAGCCGGTGGACATCCGGGTGACCGGCCCGGCCGTCCGGTAGCCCGCCGGGACAGCGGTGCCGGTCCACCGCTCGACCAGGAAGCGGACCGCCCGGCAGACCGGACGGCTCAGGGCGAGCGTGCCCGCGACCACCAGCACCATCGGCAACAGCCACGACCAGGGGTTGGCCGGGCCCCAGTGGATGCCCAGAGCCACGGCGGCGGCCCACACGGCGGGGATCGACAGGGTGACGGCCGCCACCGCGCACGCCCGCCCGAACCCCGCTCCCGCACGCCCGACCCATGAATCCGGCCGTCCCATGACCCCGCCTCTCGCTCGCCGTTCGACACCCCCACTCTGCACCCCGCCGAGCCGGTCGAGGCGCCGGTCGGCCCAGGAGTGTGGCTGGACCCACCCCGTCGTGGGTCCGGCCCCATCCGCCGGGCGCGCACGGCGAGCGCCCCCGGTCGTCGCCCGAATGCATGTATCGCTCTCTTGACTGGCGTCACCGACGCGCCATACTGGCCTCACTCCCGCTCGCACGACGAGGTGCCGCCCATGGAGCTCTCCCCCTCGGCGCACGTGGACACGTTCTGCCGAGACCACCTCCCACCCTTCGAGCAGTGGCCCGAACTCCTCTTCGAACTACCGGAGTTGGCCTACCCCGACCGACTGAACTGCGCCGCCGCACTGCTCGACGACACCATCGAACGCCTCGGCCCGGACCGTCGCTGCCTGCTCACCCCCACCGAACGCTGGTCCTACGGCGAACTGCGCGACCACGCCGACCGGATCGCCCGGCTGCTGACCGAGGACCTCGGCCTCGTCACCGGCAACCGGGTCCTGCTGCGGGGCCCCAACACCCCTTGGCTGGCGGCCTGTTGGCTCGGCGTACTGAAGGCCGGCGCGGTGGCCGTCACCACCATGCCGCTGCTGCGCGCCGCCGAGCTGACCGAGCTGCACGGCATCGCCCGCCCCGTACTCGCCCTGTGCGACCACCGCTTCCTGGACGAGCTGCACCGGGCCCGGACCCCAGGCCTGCGCGTCCTCGGCTACGGCGGCCCCGGCCCCGAGGACCTCACCGCCCGCTGCGCCGCCAAGCCCACCGGCTTCCCCGCCGTGCCGACCGCCGCCGACGACGTCGCACTGATCGCCTTCACCTCGGGCACCACCGGCCGCCCCAAGGCCACCCTGCACTTCCACCGCGACGTGCTCGCCATCGCCGACACCTTCTCCCGCCACCTGCTCGACCCCACGCCCGAGGACCTCTTCACCGGGACCCCGCCGCTCGGCTTCACCTTCGGCCTCGGAGGCCTGCTGGTCTTCCCGCTGCGGGCGGGCGCCGCCAGCCTGCTGCTGGAACAGGCCGCCCCCGAGCAGCTCGCCGACCAGGTGCACCGCCACCGGGTGAGCGTGCTGTTCACCGCACCGACCGCCTACCGGGCGATCCTGGCCGCCGGACTGGCCGACCGGCTGGCCGGGGTGCGGCGCTGTGTCTCGGCGGGCGAGCCGCTGCCCGCCGCCGTCTGGCAGGCCTTCCACGCGGCCACCGGCCGGCGGCTGATCGACGGCATCGGTGCCACCGAGCTGCTGCACGTGTTCGTCTCGGCCGCCGGGCAGGACATCCGCCCCGGCTCCACCGGCCGGCCCGTCCCCGGATTCCGGGCCGCGGTCCTGGACGGGCAGGGCCGCCCGGTGTCGGACGGTGAACCCGGGATGCTCGCCGTCAAGGGCCCGACCGGCTGCCGCTACCTGGACGACGAGCGCCAGCTGGACTACGTGCGCGACGGCTGGAACCTCACCGGCGACACCTACGTCCGGGATCGCGACGGCTACTTCTGGTTCCGGGCGCGCAACGACGACATGATCGTCTCGGCCGGCTACAACATCGCCGGGCCCGAGGTGGAACAAGCGCTCGCCGCCCACCCCGACGTCGCCGACTGCGCGGTGGTCGGCGCACCGGACGAGCGGCGCGGCACGGTGGTCAAGGCGTACGTGGTGCTGCGCGCCGGCGCACCGGCCGGGCCGGAGACGGAACGCGAGCTCCAGGAGCACGTCAAGCGCACCATCGCGCCGTACAAGTACCCGCGGGCGGTCGAGTTCGTGCCCGAGCTGCCGCGCACCGCGACCGGCAAACTGCTCCGCTCCGAGCTGCGCCGACGGGCCGCGCTGACCCCGGCCAGCGTCACCGTCGAGCGCCGGGTGGAGTGGTCGGACACCGACGCCGCCGGGCACTACCACTTCTCCGCCGTGCAGCGCTGGGCCGAGGCGGCCGAGGCCGCCCTGCTGCGCCGGCTCGGGCTGGCCGAGCTGTTCGGACGGATCCCCCGGGTGCACTTCGAGGCCGACTACCGCGAGCGGCTCTGGTTCGGCGACCTGGTCCGCACCGAGCTGCGGGTGGTGCGGGTCGGCGGCTCCTCGCTGCACTACGCCTTCGAGGTGCACGGCCCGCACGGGCTCGCCGCGTGCGGGCGGATGTCGGTGGTGCACGCGGCGCCGCACGACGGGGGCGCCGAGCCCTGGCCCGCGCGGGTCCGCCGCACGCTGGCGGAGGCGGGGCCCCAGCGGCCCGAGGTGATCGGATGACCCCCGGGGCCGACCGCGTGGGCGCGGCGCCGGACCGGGCCCGGATCGCGGTGGTCGGCGCCGGCCCCGGCGGTCTCTACTTCGCCGCCCTGGCCAAGCAGCTGGCGCCCTGCCGGGAGCTCACCGTCTTCGAACGGGACGCCCGGGAGGCCGAGTTCGGCTTCGGCGTGGTCTTCTCCGACGAGACCCTGGACGGCATCGCCCGGGCCGACCCGCGCGTCTTCGCCGCGATCAGCGCCGAGTTCGCCCGCTGGAGCGACATCGACGTCCGCTACGCGGGCGAGGTCCGCACCAGCGGCGGCCACGGCTTCGCCGCCCTGGACCGCAACCGGCTTCGGGCCGTCCTGCAACAGCGCTGCGCCGAGCTGGCGGTGGACGTGCGCTACCGCACCCCGGCCCCGCCCGTCGACCGGCTGGCCGCCGAGTACGACCTGGTGGTGGCCGCCGACGGCATCCGTTCCGGCACCCGGGCCGCCCACCCGGAGAGCTTCCGCCCCGACCTGGACGAGCGCCACTGCCGCTACATGTGGCTCGCCACCGACAAGGTCTTCGAGGCCTTCACCTTCATCGTCGAGCGGTTCGACTTCGGTGTCCTCCAGGTGCACGCCTACCCGTACAGCGCGTCCCGCTCGACCTTCATCGTCGAGGCGGCCGCGGACGCCTGGCGACGCGCCGGCTTCGCGGCCCTGGCGGCACGGGAGTTCGCGCGCGGCGAGAGCGACCTGGCGAGCGTGCGGCGCTGCGCGGACCTGTTCGCCGGACACCTGGACGGCCACCGGCTGATCCCCAACGCCTCCCGTTGGATCCGCTTCACCACGGTGCGCAACGCGAGCTGGCGCCACCGCAACGTGGTTCTGCTCGGCGACGCCGCGCACACCGCGCACTTCTCGATCGGCTCGGGCACCAAACTCGCCCTGGAGGACGCCCTCGCCCTGGCCGCGGCGCTGGGCGAACAACCCACCCTGGACGAGGCGCTGGCCGCCTTCGAGGCCGAGCGGCGCCCGGTGGTGGAGTCCACCCAGCGCGCCGCGCAGGCCAGTCTGGAGTGGTTCGAGACCATCGGGCGGCGCACCGGACAGGGCGCCGACCAGTTCGCCTTCAACCTGCTCACCCGCAGCCGGCGCGTCACCTACGGCAACCTGCGGGCCCGCGACCCCGGCTTCGTGGACGCGGTGGACACCGCCTTCGGCGGCTCGCCCGGGGTGCCGCCGATGTTCCGGCCGCTGAAGCTGGGCGCGCTGGAGCTGCGCAACCGCGTCGTGGTGCCCCCGCTGGCCACCTTCACCTCCCCCGACGCGCTGCCCAGCGGTTTCGACCGCGCCCAGCTCACCGGGCACGCCCTCGGCGGCGCCGGGCTGGTGATCGCCGGGATGACGGCGGTCGACCCCGAGGGCCGGGCCACCGACCGGTGCCCGGGCCTGTGGACCGACCGCCAGGAGGCCGCCTGGCGCCGACTCGTGGACGACGTCCGGGCGGTGAGCGACACCCCGCTCGGCATCCAGCTGACCCACGCCGGCCGTCGGGGCTCGACCACCGCACCCGGGCCGGACGGCATCGGCCGCCCGCTCGCCGACGGCTGGCCGCTGATCGCCCCCTCGGCCCTCCCCTGGGACGCCGACAGCCCGGTGCCGCACGAAGCGGACGACGTCCGACTCGCCGCCGTGACAGCGGACTTCGCGGCAGCCGCGGAGCGGGCCGCCCGGGCCGGCTTCGACGTCCTGG
>NZ_JBEZUT010000490.1:0-4472 GCF_040636595.1 Kitasatospora sp. NPDC036755 | reverse complement strand
CTTCGGCTGGCACGGCATGGGCGAGTGGCTGATCAAGTCGATCAACGAACAGGACGTCAACTCGGTCGTGGCGATCAACCTGTTCACCGCCGCCGCCGTGCGCTGCCGCCCGGACGCGGCCGCGTACACCAACCCGGCGAAGGGCCTTGCCGCCCGGCTGGCCGGGACGGTTCCGCTGCTGTGGGCGGAGGGCCCGATCGCCGGGGCGGCCGTGACCCGGTTCGCCGCCCAGCTGGCCGACCGGGCCGGGCGCCCGGCGCTGGCCGGTCCGCTGCCGCAGGTGCTCACCGCCCACCGGGGCATGTTCACCGGGCAGTTGGGGGCGGGCGCCGACCCGGACGACTTCTTCCGCGACCGGGTCGAGGAGCCGGACCCCCTGCACCTGCAGGTCCTGCTGCTGCGGCACGCCCCCGGCGCGGCCGGCGCGGGGGCCGAGGACGCGCCGGACGGTCCGGTCGAGGTGCCGGAGGAGGACGCCGGGCCGCGCAGCTTCGGCGTCTCCCGGGCGCACCGGCTGGCCGCCGCGCACGACGTCCGGCTGACCGAGTACGCGAGCACCCGGCCGGACGCGCTGCACGCGCTGGCCGACCTGGTCGCGCTGACCGACTTCGCCGCCGTCTACCTGGGCCTCGCCGCCGCGCAGTCCTGAGACGGTCGGCCGGACGGGACGTCACGGCCGGTACGGTAGGCGCTCGACGAGCCGTACCGACCCGTGAGGACTGTCAGGCATGAATGAGCGGAGCGAGCACGCAGTCAGGGCGTGCGCGGTGTGCGGAGCGCCCGCCGAGTGCGGCGAGGTGGCCGCATGAGCACCGAGGGCGGCACCAAGGCACTCATCGCGGCCCTGTCCGCGAACCTGGCGATCGCGGCGGCCAAGTTCACCGCCTTCGGCTTCACCGGCTCCTCCTCGATGCTGGCCGAGGGCGTCCACTCGGTGGCCGACTCCGGCAACCAGGTGCTGCTGCTCGTCGGTGGCAAGCGGGCGCGCCGGGCGGCCGACGAGGAGCACCCCTTCGGGTACGGCCGCGAGCGCTACGTGTACGGCTTCCTGGTGGCCATCGTGCTGTTCAGCGTCGGTGGCCTGTTCGCGATCTACGAGGGCTGGCACAAGATCAGCCACCCGGAGAAACTGGACGCCTGGGGCTGGGCGGTCGGCGTGCTGGTCTTCGCCATCGGCATGGAGGGCTGGTCCTTCCTCACCGCGATGCGGGAGTCGGAGAAGGCCAAGGGCAAGCAGAGCTGGACCCAGTTCATCCGCACCGCCAAGGCGCCGGAGCTGCCGGTCGTGCTGCTGGAGGACACCGGCGCGCTGATCGGCCTGGTGCTCGCGCTGTTCGGCGTCGGGCTCACCGTGATCACCGGGGACGGCGTCTGGGACGGCGTCGGCACCCTGTGCATCGGCGTCCTGCTGGTGGTGATCGCCGTGGTGCTCGCCCTGGAGACCAAGTCGCTGCTGCTCGGTGAGTCGGCGAACAAGGAGTCGGTGCGCCGGATCCGGGAGGCGCTGGTGGACGGCGACGCGGTCACCGGGGTGATCCACATGCGCACCCTGCACCTCGGCCCGGAGGAGCTGCTGGTCGCCGCCAAGATCGCCGTCAACGCGGAGGACAGCGCGGCCCGGGTGGCGGCGGCGATCGACGCCGCCGAGGAGCGGGTCCGCGCGGCCGTCCCGATCGCCAGGGCGATCTACCTGGAGCCCGACGTCTACAGCGCCGAGAAGGCCGCGGCGGGCGACGACCCGGCCGCCACGCCCGGCGGCCCGGGCCCCGGCGGCGCCCACTGAGGCCTCCTGGGGCCCGGCTTGAGAGCGGGTCGGAGCGGGGGCCGAAATCGGTCATCGGCGGACGGCCGGCGGGGCCGTCGGTGTAGATTCGTCACCAGAGCCAGAACGTCGCTGCTGATGGCGGTCGATCGGCGGCCCGCACCCGTGGGGTGCTCGCCGGTCGAGGGAGAGAGGTCCTCCGACGGTTTGTGCTGCGCAACGGGAAGCCGGTCCACCAGCGGACCCGGCGGTTCCGGCGTGGCCGTGCACCCGTACGGCCTGACGCACGCGACGGCACGTCCGGACCTTGGCCCCACCCCCATCAGCGAGGAGCAGACGCATGTCGACCGACATCACCGGTGACTTCAAGGTCGCCGACCTTTCCCTGGCGCCGTTCGGCCGCAAGGAGATCCAGCTGGCCGAGCACGAGATGCCCGGCCTGATGGCGATCCGCGCCGAGTACGCCGAGTCCCAGCCGCTGGCCGGCGCCCGCATCACCGGCTCGCTGCACATGACCGTGCAGACCGCCGTCCTGATCGAGACCCTGACGGCGCTCGGTGCCGAGGTCCGCTGGTGCTCCTGCAACATCTTCTCCACCCAGGACCACGCCGCCGCGGCCATCGCCGTCGGCCCGGAGGGCACCCCGGAGAACCCGCAGGGCGTTCCGGTCTTCGCCTGGAAGGGCGAGACCCTGGACGAGTACTGGTGGTGCACCGAGCAGGCCCTGACCTGGCCCGACGGCAAGACCCCGAACATGATCCTGGACGACGGCGGCGACGCCACCCTGCTGATCCACAAGGGCGTCGAGTTCGAGAAGGCCGGTGCCGCGCCGGACCCGTCCACCGCGGACAACGACGAGTTCCGGATCATCCTGGAGCTGCTCAACCGCACCCTCAAGGACACCCCGAACAAGTGGACCGAGGTCGCCTCCACGATCAAGGGCGTGACCGAGGAGACCACCACCGGTGTCCACCGCCTGTACGAGATGCACCGTGACGGCAAGCTGCTGTTCCCGGCCATCAACGTCAACGACGCCGTCACCAAGTCGAAGTTCGACAACAAGTACGGCTGCCGCCACTCGCTGATCGACGGCATCAACCGCGCCACCGACGTCCTGATCGGCGGCAAGGTCGCGGTCGTCTGCGGCTACGGCGACGTCGGCAAGGGCTGCGCCGAGTCGCTGCGCGGCCAGGGCGCCCGCGTGATCATCACCGAGATCGACCCGATCTGCGCGCTCCAGGCCGCGATGGACGGCTACCAGGTCACCACCCTGGAGGACGTCGTCTCGATCGCCGACATCTTCATCACCACCACGGGCAACAAGGACATCATCCTTGCCTCGCACATGGAGCAGATGAAGCACCAGGCGATCGTCGGCAACATCGGCCACTTCGACAACGAGATCGACATCGCGGGCCTGTCGAAGCTCCCCGGCATCGTGAAGACCGAGGTCAAGCCGCAGGTCCACGAGTGGCGCTTCGCCGACGGCCACACCATCATCATGCTGTCCGAGGGCCGCCTGCTGAACCTGGGCAACGCGACCGGCCACCCGTCCTTCGTGATGTCCAACTCCTTCGCGAACCAGACGATCGCCCAGATCGAGCTGTTCACGAAGACCGAGCAGTACCCGATCGGCGTCTACGTGCTGCCGAAGCACCTGGACGAGAAGGTCGCCCGCCTGCACCTCGACGCGCTGGGCGTGAAGCTGACCACCCTGACCAAGGAGCAGGCCGACTACATCGGCGTTCCGGTCGAGGGCCCGTACAAGGCCGAGCAGTACCGCTACTGACCGGTGCTCCGCCCGACGGCCGGCGCCCCCTCTCCGGGGCGCCGGCCGTCGGCGTTGCCGGGCCGTCCCCGCGGGTCCGTCAGCGGGGCCGGCCGGCGGGGGAGGCCGGGACCGCCGCGCTCCACGAGGCCTCGTCCGCGCCGAACACGGTGAACCGGGTGAGCAGGCCGGCCAGTCCGCCGGCCTCCCGCACCGAGGGGATCCCCGCCGCGGTGCCGTTGGCGCAGAGCCGCACGCCCCCCTCGGCCCGGCACACCGGGGTGCCGCCGTCCGGCCGGCCGTCCGCGAACACCCCGAAGCCGTCCGGCTGGACCGTGACGCTCAGCCACTTCCCGTCGACGGTGTACGAGAGGATGGCGCTCCACGGGGGCTCGGAGTCCTTGGACGGCCGGTGGACCTCGGCGGTCCGCAGCACGAGGTCGGCGGGCACGCCGGTGGGCCGCACCGGGAACGGGACGTCCCAGGCGCCGAACCGGACGTCGGCCGCGACCCGGAGCAGGTCGTCCTGGATCTTCGCCCCGAGCCAGACGGTGGCGCGCAGTTCGGCCCAGCGGCCGGAGGGGGTCGACCAGCGCAGGCCGACCGTGGTCCCCGACTCGTCGGTGACCAGCCAGCGGGCCTCCCGGCCGGCGACCGCGGGCGCGGCGGTGGTGTGGGCGCCGGGCGCCAGGGTCTCGTCGGCACCGCCCAGCAGCCGGAGCTTCAGGTCGGGGACGGCGTTCAGGACGGCGGTCGTGGTGGCCGCGGTGGCGACGGACCGGCCGTCGGACTCCGCGTAGCCCACGGTCGGCCGGGCCAGCCACGGCGGCAGCCAGCCGAAGCGGACCTCCGAGCCCAGCGGACCGGTGGCCGCCGCCGGCGTCGGCGCGGTGGTCGGGGACGGGGCGAGGGAGACCGGGGCGGTCGGCGCGGGGACGGCGG
>NZ_JBEZUT010000489.1:0-4482 GCF_040636595.1 Kitasatospora sp. NPDC036755 | reverse complement strand
TCCCGCTCCGCCTCCCGCACCCCGAGCGAGGCCTCCGCCGCGGGCTCCGGCAGCCCCCGCAGCGCCGCCGGGCCGATCCCGGTCCGCAGCCGCTGCGACTCCCCGGACAGCAGCGCCACGGCGGCAGCCCCGTCCACCGGCCCCAACCCCCGCAGGCAGGCGGCCAGCAGCTCCGTCTTCGCCCGCCGCCCCGGCTCCGCCGCGACCTCCCGCGACACCGACGCCAACCGCGACAACCCCGGCACACCATCACCTCCACCCTCCTCAGCATCCGGCCCCGCCCCCGTCCCCGCACGACGACACCGGCCCCCGGGGCCGGCTGCCCGTCCCGTCCCCGCACGACGACGCCCACGCCCGGGACCGGCTGCCCGCCCCCGTCCACCGGCGCCGGCGTCAGGGAGGCGAAGCGCCGCCCGTCGGGTCCGGCCGGCCGCCTCGCGCGACCGCAGGGGCGGGGCGCTCCGCAAGGCGCCGGAGTGGCACAGCGGGCGGGCGGTCTTGGCCGGGGCGGTGATCAGGGGAGGATCGACGGGGCGTCATGCTGGGGGCTCGCACTGCCGCCCGAGTGATGGAGACCGAGATGAGCGACACCCCCACGACCGACTGGACGATCGGCGCGCCCGAGGCCGGTGACTACGCCGCCTGGCGTGAACTCTTCCGTGGGTACTGCGAGTTCTACCGGGTGCCGATCCCGGAGGAGAAGGCCGAGCTGGTGTGGTCCTGGCTGATGGACCCGGGGCACGAGCTCGCGGGGCTGCTGGCGCGGGACGGGGACGGCCGGCCGGTCGGCCTGGCGCACTACCGGCCGTTCGCGCGTCCGCTGCACGGGGCCGTCGGGTGCTTCCTGGACGATCTGTTCGTGGCGCCGGAGGTCCGCGGCGGCGGAGCGGTGGACGCGCTGTTGGGCCGGCTGCGGGAAATCGCGGCGGAACGTGGGTGGGTCACCGTCCGCTGGATCACCTCCGAGGACAATTACCGGGCCCGTGGCAAGTACGACCAGGTCGCCACCCGGACCAGGTTCATCACCTACGACATGGCTCCGGAGGCACCGGTCGGCTGAGCCCGCGGGCCGACCGCCGGACATTCGTTCGGAATTTCTGTTATCGGCGCCCCGCCGGGAGGTCTCCCCAGTGTCGGCACCCGACCAGTCGACCCGGAACAGAAAGCGTGGCCACGTGAACAGCGACGACAGGACGACCATTCTCCCGGCGAGCGGGGGCGGTGCCGGAAGCGACAGCGGGAGCGGAACCCGGGGCCGCTCCGGCGGCCGGGCGGCGCGGCGGGCTGCCGAGCGGCACACCGGTCGGGGCCGGCGCGGACGGCGGCGCGGCGGGATCGTCCCGGTGACCGCCGTCGTCGCGGCCGTGGCCGGCACCGGGCTGATCGCCGCGCTGGCGGGCGCGGGCTACGCGGCGTTCGGCGGCAAGCAGACCGACCGTGACATCGCGGGCCAGTCGCTGGCCGCCGACATGCTGATCGCCGCGGAGCTGGGTACCCACGAGGGCATCCAGGTGCCCGGCGCCGGGGGGACCAACCCGGACGTCCAGCCGGGGGCCGCCGCCACCACCGCCACCGCCGGTCCGACGGCCGCCCCGAGCACCCCGGCCGCGCCGGCCCCGGCCACCACCGCGCCGGCCGCCCCGACGGCTTCGGCCTTCGCCTCCCCGAGCGCCGCTCCCACCCCCACGGCCGCCGCGGCCAAGGCGACTCCGCCCCCCACCCGCACCACCGCTCCGGCCCAGACCGCCGCCAAGCGGGCCGCCGCCCAGCCTGCGGGCGGGGGCGCGTCCCCGTCGGACGCCCAGCAGGTCGTGAACCTGGTCAACGCCGAGCGTGCCAAGGCGGGCTGCGGACCGGTCAGCGCCGAGCCCCGGCTGGCGAGCGCGGCCCAGTCGCACAGCGACGACATGGCGGACCGCAACTACTTCGACCACGCCAGCCCCGAGGGCGACCACGCCGACCACCGGATCGAGGCGGCCGGCTACAGCTGGAGCACCTGGGGCGAGAACATCGCCCGCGGGCAGAAGGACCCGGCCGCCGTGATGGAGTCGTGGATGAACAGCCCCGGCCACCGGGCCAACATCCTGAACTGCTCGTTCAAGCAGCTCGGAGTGGGCGTGCGGACCGGCGCCAACGGCCCGTGGTGGACCCAGGTGTTCGCCGCCCCGGCGTGAGCCGGCCGTCGAGCGGCTGTCGAGCGGCCGCGAGTCGGCCGCGTACCGGCCACGAGCCCGCCGTGAGTCCGTCTTCGGGTGAACCGCGTCCGAGGTGAACCGCGCCCGCCCCGCGCCCGCCCGTTTCCGCACCTGACCGCGCGTTTCCGTACCTGACCGCTCGTGGTCCGGCCCGTTCCCACTACCGGGCCGGACCGACCGGTCCGGCCCGATTTTCCGATTCCGTGCACATTGTTGTTATCTGATCACTCCCCAAAGGTCTCCGAGGAGGCAGCGGCGGACGGAAACACGGCAAGACGGAGTGCGGACCATGAACGCTGATGTGCAGAACAGGACCGGGACCAGCCTGGTGCTCGCGGCGCAGGCAGGTGACCGGCAGGCCCAGGAGGCGCTGGTCGCCGCCTGGCTGCCGCTCGTCTACAACGTGGCCGGCCGCGCCCTCGGCGGCCACGCCGACGTGGACGACGTGGCGCAGGAGACCATGATCCGGGCCCTTGACGGCCTGGACGGGCTCCGCGACCCGGAGTCCTTCCGGTCCTGGCTGGTCGCCATCACCATGAACCAGGTGCGGCGCCGGCACGCCGCCGGCCAGCAGCAGCCGACCGTCGGAGGCCTGGACGAGACTTGGGAGGTCGCCGACCCGCGTGCCGACTTCACCGATCTCACCATCCTGCGCCTCGGCCTGTCGGGCCAGCGCCGCGAGGTGGCCGAGGCCACCCGCTGGCTGGACCCCGACGACCGCGAACTGCTCGCCCTCTGGTGGCTGGAGGCCGTCGGCGAACTGACCCGCGCCGAGCTGGCCGAGGCCCTCGACCTGAGCCCCCAGCACACCGCCGTGCGCGTGCAGCGGATGAAGAAGCAGCTCGAAGCGGGCCGTGTCGTCGTCCGCGCGCTCTGCGCGTACCCCCGCTGCCCCGGGCTGACCGAGCTCACCGCGGGTTTCGACGGCACCCCGAACTCGGTCTGGCGCAAGCGCATCGCCCGTCACATCCGTGACTGCGCCGACTGCGGCGGTCTCGGTCGGGACCTGTTCCCGGCCGAGGGGCTGCTGGCGGGCCTCGCCCTGGTGCCGATCCCGCTCGGCTCGCCCGTGCTGCTGCACTTCCAGCACACCGCGGCCGCCGTCGCCTCCTCGACCGCCGCCGCCGGAGCGGGCTCCGGAGCGGGATCGGGTGCCGGGGCCCATGCCGGTGGCGCGCACGCGGGAGCGGCAGGGCACGGCGGTTGGGCCGGCACCGCGGCCCGCAAGGCCGTCCTGGTGAGCGGCGCCGCCGCGGCCGTCGCCGTGACCACCCTCGCCCTGGTCTTGCCGCAGACCGACGGGCCGTCGCAGGGGGCGGCACCGGAGCCGACCGCCCCGGCCGCGGCCCTGGACGTAACCGCGGCGGCCGCCGCACCCGTTGCCGTCACCCCGACGCCGACCCCGACACCCGGCGAGACCCCGGCACCTACAGAGACCCCGACGGCGACGGCGGCGCCCACATCGACGCCGACCGCGACCCGTTCCTCCTCCGCGACACCGCAGGCCAACCCGGAGCGCCAGCTGGTCGACCTGGTCAACGCCGAACGGGCCAAGGCCGGTTGTGCCCCGCTGCGGATCGATCCCCGGCTGCACGGCTCGGCCCAGAAGCACGCGGACGACATGGCCACCCGCGCCTTCTTCGACCACGTCAACCCGGACGGCGTCCGAACCGAGGCCCGGATCACCGCCGCCGGTTACCGCTGGTCCCAGTGGGGCGAGAACCTCGACCGGGGGCCGACCACTCCGGCCGCCGTCTTCGCCCGCTGGATGGACGGCGGAATCCACCAGTCCAACATGCTCGACTGCGGGTTCAAGGACATCGGCGTCGGCTTCGCCACCAGCCCCGCCGGCACCCCGTACTGGACCCAGGACCTCGGAGCCCCGCTGTCCTGAGCCGTCCCGAGCCGCCGGAGGGGACTACGCGGGCGTGGCCGCCACCAGGCCGTTCGCCGAGCCGGTCACGTAGCCGGTGGCCTCCCCGAGGACGCCGCCCGCGTCACCGACCTGCCCGGGCGCCACGTCCGGAGCGCTGCTCAGCGGCCCGGGCAGCCCCTCCTGCCCGCCCAGGGCACTGGCATGCGCACTCGGCGCGGTGAGGGAGGCCACGACGCCAACGGCGAGCGAGGCGACGGCGAGCATGCTGCGCTTCTTCATGGCCGGTCCAACGACGCTGCGCCGGAAGGGTTACGGCCCACCGCGCCCGGCCGCGCCCGGCCGCGCCCGGCCGCCCCCGTGCTGCACTTCGAATCCTTGCGCGCACATGACACTCAATGTCGACCCTGCGCC
>NZ_JBEZUT010000488.1:0-4483 GCF_040636595.1 Kitasatospora sp. NPDC036755 | reverse complement strand
CTCATCGGGCCACCACCAGGGCGCCGACGCACACCGGGCAGGACACGGAGTGCAGCTGTCCGTCGCGGCGGACCTGGACCTCGGCGAAGCCGCTGGGGTCGAGGGCTTCCTGACCGGCGGCGGCGCCCTGCTGCTGCACGATCCGCGGCTGCTCGCCCTGCTGGACGAGTGGCTGACCGGGGTCGGCGGCGAGGTCTTCACCGACGTCCTGCCGCTGCTGCGCCGCACCTTCGCCGGGCTGGAGGCGGGCGTGCGCACCACCATCGGCGGCCGGGTCGCGGCCGGCCCGCTCGGGGAGCCCCCGACCGTCCGGGCCGCGGCCGGGGAGCTGGACGGGGCCCGCGCCGAGGCCGTCGTCCCCGTGGTGGCCCTGCTGCTCGGGGTCCGCCCGCGGATCCCCCGGCAGGCCGCCGGCCGCGACACCTGACACCGCCTCGCACCGCCGGGCACCCGAAACGGCCCGACACCCGACACCGCCGTACCGAACGCCTGCCCCACCGCAGGACCCGCTGAAGGAGGAGGACGAGATGGCAGCGCCCACGACCGACGAACGGCTGCGCCGCTGGCGGCTGGTGCTCGGCGGAGAGGCCGACGGCACCGGCTGCACCCTGCGCGGCCGCGACGCCGCGATGGACGGAGCCCTCGCCGCGCTCTACCGCGGCGCCCCCGAGGAGGGCGCCCGGGGCGGCCGCGGTGGGCGCCGCGGCGCCGGGCTGGGCGGCTCGGCCCCCCAGGTGGCCCGCTGGCTGGGCGACATCCGCGAGTACTTCCCGTCCACCGTCGTGCAGCTGATGCAGCAGGACGCGATCAGTCGGCTCGGCCTGGACCGGCTGCTGCTGGAGCCGGAGATGCTGGAGGCCGTCGAGCCGGACGTGCACCTGGTCGGCACCCTGCTGTCGCTCAAGCACGCGCTGCCCGAGACCACCCGGGAGACCGCCCGGGCGGTGGTCGGCAAGGTGGTCGCCGAGCTGGAGCGTCGGCTCGCCGACCGCACCCGGGCCACCCTCGGCGGCGCCCTCGACCGCAGTGCCAAGGTCAACCGGCCCCGCCACCGCGACATCGACTGGGACCGCACCGTCCGGGCCAACCTGAAGAACTACCTGCCCGAGTACGGCACCGTCGTCCCCGAGCGGCTGGTCGGCTACGCCCGAGCCCAGCGCGCCGTGAAGAAGGACGTCATCCTCTGCATCGACCAGTCCGGCTCGATGGCGCCGTCGGTCGTCCACTCGGCGGTCTTCGGCGCGGTGCTCGCCTCGATGCGCACCCTGGACACCCGGCTGGTCGTCTTCGACACCTCGGTGGTCGACCTCACCGAGCAGCTCACCGACCCGGTCGACGTCCTGTTCGCCACCCAGCTCGGCGGCGGCACCGACATCAACCGCGCGCTCGCCTACTGCCAGTCGAAGATCACCCGGCCCTCCGAGACGATCGTCGTCCTGATCAGCGACCTGTACGAGGGCGGCATCCGGGACGGCATGCTCAAGCGGGTCGCCGCGATGAAGGCGGCCGGCGTCCAGTTCATCGCCCTGCTGGCGCTCTCCGACGAGGGGGCCCCGGCGTACGACCACGCGCACGCCGCCGCCCTGGCCTCGCTCGGCGCACCGGCCTTCGCCTGCACCCCCGACGCGTTCCCGGAGATCATGGCGGCGGCCGTCGAGAAGCGCCCGATCCCGCCGCACCTGATGAAGGGGGAGGACCGGGGGGTGTGAGGATTCACCCGGACGCGCTAATCCACCCGATCGGCGGACCGGCCGTCCGCCCCTTCCCGCCGGGCTGTTTGTGACGGTTCTCACCCAGGACGGGCAGGCCCCCGGGCGGAACAGTCCCGTCCTGCGGGGATAACCTGCCAGACGGACGTGACGCGCGTGTTGATTGACGTGTGCGCCCGTGGCTGTGTGGGCCGCAAGGCCGTACCTCTGCGTACCCGCACCGCCCCGACGACCCGCAGCGAAGATCCTGCCGTGGCACGCTCGTAGAGACACAATCCGCGACCACGAACAAGGACAAACACGTGGACCTGTTCGAGTACCAGGCGAGGGACCTCTTCGCCAAGCACGGTGTGCCCGTGCTTGACGGCGATGTCATCGAGACCGCCGCAGACGCTGCCGCCATCGCGGAGCGCTTCGGCGGCCGCGCCGTCGTCAAGGCTCAGGTGAAGGTGGGCGGCCGAGGCAAGGCCGGCGGCGTCAAGCTCGCCGCCGACCCGGCGGACGCCGTCGCCAAGGCCGAGCAGATCCTCGGCATGGACATCAAGGGCCACACCGTTCACAAGGTGATGCTGGCCCAGACCGCGGACATCAAGGACGAGTACTACGTCTCGTTCCTGCTGGACCGCACCAACCGCACCTTCCTGGCCATGGCCAGCGTCGAGGGCGGTGTGGAGATCGAGGTCGTCGCCGAGCAGAACCCCGAGGCGCTCGCCAAGATCCCGGTCGACGCCAACGAGGGCTGCACCCCGGAGAAGGCCGCCGAGATCGTCGCCGCGGCGAAGTTCCCGGCCGAGGTCGCCGACCAGGTCGCCGAGGTCCTGCAGAAGCTGTGGACCGTCTTCATCAAGGAGGACGCCCTCCTCGTCGAGGTCAACCCGCTGATCAAGTCCGGCGACGGCAAGATCATCGCGCTCGACGGCAAGGTCTCCCTGGACGAGAACGCCGAGTTCCGCCAGCCGGAGCACGAGGCGCTCGAGGACAAGGCCGCCGCCAACCCGCTGGAGGCCGCTGCCAAGGCCAAGGGCCTGAACTACGTCAAGCTCGACGGCCAGGTCGGCATCATCGGCAACGGCGCGGGCCTCGTCATGAGCACCCTCGACGTGGTCGCCTACGCCGGTGAGAAGCACGGCGGCGTCAAGCCCGCCAACTTCCTCGACATCGGCGGCGGCGCCTCCGCCGAGGTCATGGCGAACGGCCTGGAGATCATCCTGGGCGACCCCGACGTCAAGTCGGTCTTCGTCAACGTCTTCGGCGGCATCACCGCGTGCGACGCGGTCGCCAACGGCATCGTGCAGGCCCTGGAGCTCCTCGCGAGCAAGGGCGAGAACGTCACCAAGCCGCTGGTCGTCCGCCTGGACGGCAACAACGCGGAGCTGGGTCGCAAGATCCTCGACGACGCCAACCACCCGCTGGTGCAGCGCGTGGACACCATGGACGGCGCCGCTGACCGCGCCGCCGAGCTGGCCAACAAGTAAGGAAGGGGACTTAACACCATGGCTATCTTCCTTACCAAGGACAGCAAGGTCATCGTCCAGGGCATGACCGGCGCCGAGGGCATGAAGCACACCCGCCGCATGCTCGCCTCCGGCACCCAGATCGTCGGCGGTGTCAACCCGCGCAAGGCCGGTACCACGGTCGACGTCGACGGCACCGAGATCCCGGTCTTCGGCTCCGTCGCCGAGGCCATGGAGAAGACCGGTGCCGACGTCACCGTCCTCTTCGTGCCGCCGGCGTTCACCAAGGCCGCCGCGATCGAGGCCATCGACGCCGAGATCGGCCTGGCCATCGTCATCACCGAGGGCGTCCCGGTGCACGACACCGCCGCCTTCTGGGCGCACGCCGGTGCCAAGGGCAACAAGACCCGCATCATCGGCCCGAACTGCCCCGGCCTGATCAGCCCCGGACAGTCGAACGCCGGCATCATCCCGGCCGACATCACCAGCTCCGGCAAGATCGGCCTGG
The DNA here is from genome assembly GCF_040636595.1 of Kitasatospora sp. NPDC036755. Classification (NCBI taxonomy): domain Bacteria; kingdom Bacillati; phylum Actinomycetota; class Actinomycetes; order Kitasatosporales; family Streptomycetaceae; genus Kitasatospora; species Kitasatospora sp. NPDC036755. The sequence goes on along the minus strand of NZ_JBEZUT010000488.1, from coordinate 812 downwards.
TCTCGAAGTCCGGCACCCTGACCTACCAGCTCATGTACGAGCTGCGGGACATCGGCTTCACCTCGGCCGTCGGCATCGGTGGCGACCCGGTCATCGGCACCACCCACATCGACGCGCTCAAGGCCTTCCAGGAGGACCCGGAGACCGAGCTCATCGTCATGATCGGTGAGATCGGCGGCGACGCCGAGGAGCGTGCCGCGGCCTTCATCGCCGAGCACGTCACCAAGCCGGTCGTCGGCTACGTCGCGGGCTTCACCGCCCCCGAGGGCAAGACCATGGGCCACGCCGGCGCCATCGTCTCCGGCTCCTCGGGCACCGCCCAGGCCAAGAAGGAGGCCCTCGAGGCCGCCGGTGTCAAGGTCGGCAAGACGCCGTCCGAGACCGCCCGCCTGGCCCGCGAGATCATCGCCGCCCAGGCCTGATCCCGCACCACGCGTGACGAGCGCCCCCGCCCTTTCCGGGCGGGGGCGCTCGCCGGTTCCGGGAGCGCTCAGCGCCCCCGCGGACCCGTCGTGCACGGCAACGGCGACCACAACGGGCACACCACCGGGCCCTGCGGCGGGGGAGCGGCGCCCCGGGCCGCCGCCGGCAGCTCCCAGCGCGCGGCCGCCTGCGGCCCCGGCTCCACCAGGACCGCCGCCAGACCGGGCGCCGGGCTGCACCAGAGGCTGACGACGGCGTTCGGCGCCGCACCCGGCCGCAACGGCACGCCCGGCCCCGCGTCCTCCGCGGTCTCCGCGTCCTGCGCCGCCTCCGGCGGAGCGGCGGCGGGCAGGCACAGCACGGGCCTCGGCGGGGCCGCGGGCCGGAAC
>NZ_JBEZUT010000487.1:0-4489 GCF_040636595.1 Kitasatospora sp. NPDC036755 | reverse complement strand
CGGTGTGCCGCGGCCGCCGGAAGCCGCGCTCGGTGAGCGCCCGCACCGCGCCCCGGGCGACGCCCGCCACCAGCGCGGTGTGCAGCAGGAAGTGGTAGCCGACGAACACCGGGTAGTACCGCAGCCCTTGGTCCCGGACCACGAACCGGGCCAGCCCCGGGTCCGCCACGGCGAACCAGGCCACGCCCAGCGCCGGGAGGACGGCCGCCTTGCGCGTCACCAGCAGCAGCGGCAGGCTGCCCCAGGCGGCGGCGGTGGCCAGCACGCCCGGCATCCGGTTGGCCTTGAGCGCCCCCGGGCTGAAGCGGTGGGCGCCGGCGAACGCCACCAGCAGCTGCGAGCGCCGGTACTGCTCGGTGAGCAGCGCGCCCAGCCGGTCCACGTCGTCGTGCCGCCCGGAGATGCGCTCGGTCAGCAGGATCGGGTACTTCGCGGCCAGTCGCTCGCTGTACTCGACGTCCTCCGACTCCCGCAGGGTCTCGTCCAGCGGGCCGATCTCCTCGTACACCTCCCGCCGGATCGCGCACATGGCGAAGAAGACGGTGCGCACCCGGCCGGTGGCGCGCCGGCGCCACCAGTACTCGTGCAGCACGCGGTAGCGCTCCACCGGCCCGTCGTCGAACAGCGCCCGTTTGCCGACCACCCCGTGGACGCAGCCGAGGTCGGGCTGCTCCTCCAGCAGGGCGACGGCGTTCGCGACCGCGTCCGGGTCCAGCGCGATGTCGGAGTCGAGGAAGAAGAGGATGTCGCCGGTGCTCTCGGCCGCCCCCCGGTTCCGGGCGACGGACACCCCGCCGTTGCGCTGGGTGATCAGCCGGACGGGGTAGCGCCGGACGATCTCCGGGGAGCCGTCCGAGCTGCCGTCGTCGACGACGATCACCTCGTGCACGGGGTGGGTCTGCGCCAGGGCGGACTCGACGACCGCCGCGATGGTCTTCTCGTAGTTGTAGTTGGGGATGATCACCGACACCGTGGGTCGTGCGTCAGCCATGGGTGCCTCCCGATGCCGGCCCGGAGATCCAGGCGTCCTGGCGGAGATGGTCGGATGTGCCTTCGGGGCTGCTCAGCGCGTAGCGGTGGGTCCGGGCGCCGTGTGCGGTGAACGCCCAGTCGAAGCGCCACCAGTCGTGCCAGCTGCCGGCGTCCCAGGACATCGGCAGGACGGTGTCGCCGGCGTCCGCCGCGTCCTGGGCGAGGCCGCGCAGCTCGTTGAGGTCGCCCATGCCGGCGTTGGTGTTGAAGTCGCCGGCGATGAACAGGGGGTTGGCGTTGGCCCGGACGTCCCCGACCAGCCCGTCGAACTGCTGCCGGCGCTCGCGCTGGCGGCGGTGCACGTCGGCCGGGAAGTCCTGCGGGGGCATGCCGTGGGCGACCGGCACCAGCATGTGGACGTTGTAGAAGGAGACCACCGACCCGCCGACCTGGAGGTCGGTGCGCAGCACCTTGGCGCCGGCGAAGACGTGCGACCAGTCGTCGTCCCCGCCCGCCCGCAGGGCCCGGTCCGGGCCGACCGGCGGCTGCGCCACCACGGGGAACCGGGAGAGGGTCACCAACTCGCCCCGGGTGACGACCTGGTAGCCGGGGAACTCGCGTCTCAGCCGGGCGGTGTCGTCGACCTCGCGGGCGCCGTCCGCGCCGGCCGAGTCGTCCCAGTGCAGGTACTCCTGGAGCAGGTACACGTCGGCGTGCTGGGCCTTGAGGTAGGCGTAGAAGCGGTCCGGGCCGACGTCGGAGCCCCAGTACTCGGTGTTCTGAGCGACGACGTGGATCGCGCCGGGCGGCACCGTCCGGTCGGCCGTCGCCGCGGCCAGCGTCAGGCCGGACTGGTCCAGCCCGACGGCCAGCGAGAGCGCGCCCATGACGACGGGCCAGCGCACCCGGCTGCGGCTGCGGCGCAGCCGGACGGCCAGTGCGGCCAGCAGCAGGAGTAGCGGGACGCCGAGCAGCACGGGGGGAGGCGCGGCGCCGGGGACGACCCAGAACCAGGCCCGCCCGGTCAGTGCCTCCTGGAGCGCGCAGAACAGCAGCCACACGGCGCTGACGGCGGCCAGCAGCCGGACCGGCCGGGTGGCGGGACGGTCGGCCAGGAACCAGGAGCGCCGGGGCCGGGGGAGTCCGGGGCGTCCGGGCGCGGCCCGGGGGAGCGTCACCACGACTGCACCGCCAGCAGGAGGCCGAAGCCGGCCAGCCACAGCCCGCCGACCGCGAGCATGATCCGGTCCGTGAACAGCGTCCTGGTCGGCTCGCCGCCGCCCTCGCTGACCAGCAGGATCTGCAGGTAGCGGGCGATCGCGAAGACCGCCAGCGGGGTGGAGAGCAGGATCCGCAGCTGGCGCATCCCGCCGGCGGCGGCGTCGCTCTGCAGGAAGGACACGTAGGCGAGCACGGTCACCGACGCGGCGAAGGTGACCATGCTGTTCAGGAACGGGACGGAGTAGGCGCGCAGGGCCGGCCGGTGCAGCTCGGAGGGCCCGCCCTGGACGGAGGTCAGCTCGTGCCGGCGCTTGCCGAAGCCCAGCAGGATGCAGACCGAGAAGACGCAGAGCAGGAACCAGGAGGAGATCGAGACGGAGGCCGCCATGGCGCCGGCGCAGACCCGCAGCACGAAGCCGGTGGCGATGACGAACACGTCGACCACCGAGACGTGCTTGAGGACGAAGCTGTAGAGGATGTTGGTGACCGCGTAGGCGAGCACCGGGACCGCGGCGGCCCCCACCAGCGCCGAGCCGCCCGCCAGCGCGAGGTAGAGGAGGACGCCGAGCACGACGGCGGCCGGCACCGGGACGGCCCCGGAGGCGATCGGGCGGTGGCGCTTGACCGGGTGGCGGCGGTCGCGTTCCCGGTCGGCGAGGTCGTTGACGACGTAGGTGGCCGAGGACGCGAGGACGAACAGCACCAGGACGGGCAGCGCGTTCGCGACGCCCGTCCACGGCGAGGTGCCGGACTCCAGCAGGGGCAGCACCAGGACGACCGCGTTCTTCGCCCACTGGTACGGCCGGACCAGCCGGAGCAGCCCGCGCAGCAGTGAGCCGCGTCCGGGCTCCTCGGGCGACCGCCCCGGTTCCCCGGGCAGTTCGGCGGACGGGGGGCCGGTGTCCCCGTCGGGTGGATGGACCGGCGGACCGACGAGGCCCTCGCGGTACTCGCTCGCAGTACTCACTTCCGTTCCCTTCACTGCTGTCAGAAGAGGACCTTGACCGTGCGCAGGGCACCCTCGCGCCAGCGGTCGGAGTGCGTCCGGCCGGTGGTGCCGGCCACCGCGGACCGGTTCGCGCGGTACCAGGTGAAGCTGCGCTCGATGGCGGTCGCGTTGGAGTGGCGGGGGGTGAATCCGAGCACCTCGCGGGCGTCGGTGATGTCGACGCAGGAGTCCCGGGTGAGTTTCTGGACGAGGCGTCCGTAGACGGGCGACAGCCGCAGCGCGGCCAGCGTCCGCAGGGCGGCCTTCGCCGGGCCGAGCGGCAGCGGGACGACCCGCTTGCCGTGGCCGGCGAGGTCCAGGACGACCTGGCAGTCCTCGCGGAACGAGCCGTACTCGGCCGCGCCGACGTTGAACTCCCGGTTGATCCGGTCGGCGGGCAGGGTCAGCATCGTGGTCACCAGGTCGCAGAGGTCCTCGACGTCCAGCATCTGGTTGAGGGTGTGGCCGCCGCCGAGGACGGGGAAGCCCCGGCCGTCCAGCGCCCAGTCGAAGAGCATCGCGAACACGCCGAGCCGGCCGGGGCCGATGAAGGTCTTCGGGCGCAGCACGGGCACGCACATGCCCCGGTCCCGGTGGTCGGCGCAGATCCGCTCGGCCGCGATCTTCGCGGCGTTGTACGGGTCGACCGGGACGAGCGGGTGGGACTCCGGGGTCGGGGTCCGTTCCGGCAGGCCGTAGACCGCGGTGGAGGAGATGTGCAGCACCCGGTCGGTCCCGGCCCGCCGGGCGGCGTCCAGGACGGTGCGGGTGCCGTCGACGTCCACGGAGCGGATCTCCGCCGCCGGGTGGCTCGGCAGCGCGGCGGCGCCGTGCACCACCACGTCCGCCTCGGCCGTCAGGCGGCCGAGCAGCGTGCGGTCCCGGACGTCGCCGACCACGGACTCCACGGAGGGCAGGGCGGCGAGTCCGGGCGGCAGCGGGCGGCGGTCCAGTGCGACGACCCGGTGTCCGGGCGAGCTGCCGAGCCGTCGGACCAGGGCGCTGCCGAGGAAGCCGGCCGCGCCGGTGAGCAGGATCCGCTGGGGCCGGGCGGCGGGGCGGGGGCCGTCGCCGGCCCCGGGGCTGTCGGCGCTCACCGGCGGCCCGCCGCGGGGGTGGGCGTGCCGCCGGTGGCCGCCGCCGGTGGGAGCGCGCGCCGGTACAGCCGCCGGAACCGGGGGCTGAGCAGCCACTGGCCGGCCCCGACCGCCGCGCCCGCGGTCACCGCGGCGCCCGCCGCGAAGTGCAGGGCCCCAGAACTGCTCGAACAGCAGCACCAGCGCCCTCACCACCCCCGGGGTCCGGACC
>NZ_JBEZUT010000486.1:0-4498 GCF_040636595.1 Kitasatospora sp. NPDC036755 | reverse complement strand
GACCCTGCCGTTCTGCGCGCCGGACGACCGGCGGGCCCGTCTCGCGGTCCAGGTGACCGTGACCGGCGGCGGACCCTTGAGGGCGCGCCCGCCCGGCCGGTGCCGGGTCGCCGCTGACGGGACGTCCGGCGGGATCATCCGGGCCGACGCGCGGCCGTGGAATTTCGGTGGCAGGACGCCGCGCCGGCGCGGCAGCATGGCGCGCATGCCCAGCACTCACACGCCGAAGCCGTCCGCCGGCTCCACCGCGGTCCGGCCGAGTTGGCCACAGTTGCCGGACCGGGTCCGCTCGTTGGTCGAGCGGCGGCTCGGCGGTCCGGTGGCGGCCGCGCCGAGCGCGGGCAGCGGGTTCACACCGGGCTTCGCGGCCGTTCTGCACGGCCCGCGGGGGCCGCGGTTCGTGAAGGCCGCCAACGGTGCGAGCGATCCGGTCATCGCCGACTGCTACCGGCGGGAGGCCCTGATCAACCGGGCGCTGCCCGCCGGCGTGCCCGCGCCGCGTCTGCGCTGGCTGGAGGAGGAGGACGGCTGGGTGGTCCTCGGCCTGGACGCGGTCGACGGCGCGCGGATGCCCGCCGATCCGTGGCGCCCCGCCGAACTCGCCGCCGTCCTGGACGCCTTCGCGGCGATCGCGCGGGAGCTGGAGGTCCCGGGCCGGGCGCTGCTCGACCTCGGGCTCAAGCCGGTCGCCGAGGAGCTGTCGCTCGACGGCTGGCGCCGCCTGGCCGCCGGGGAGCGGGCCGACGACCTGCCCCCGTGGTTCCCCAGGAAGCTGGTCGAACCGCTGGCCGAGCTGGAGAGCGGCTGGGTCCCGGCCGCCGCCGGCGGCTCCGTCCTCCACCACGATCTGCGCCGCGACAACGTGCTGTTCGACGGGCGCGGCCGGGTGTGGGTCTGCGACTGGAACTGGCCCTGCCTCGGCGCGAGTTGGCTCGACCTCACGGTGCTGCTCGGCACCGCCCACGCGGACGGCCACGACGCCTCCCGGCTGTTCGCCGAACACCCCACCGCCCGCGGCGTCGCCCCCGAGCAGTTGGACGCCGTGCTCGCGGGCCTCGCCGGGCTCTTCCTGCACTCCGGCGCCCAGCCCCCGCCGCCCGGCTCGCCGGCGCTGCGCGCGCACCAGACCTGGTCCGGCGAGGTCCTCCTCGGCTGGCTCCGGGAGCGCCGGGGCTGGGCCTGACCGCACCGCGGCCGGGGCCGGGGCCGCCCCAGCGGCGGGTCGGGCCGGCCTTGCGTGCTGCCCGTGGACGGTCCCTTCAGCACGGGGACGCAGGGTGACGCAGCGAATCCGCGGCTTCGCCACCCTGCCCGCGGACCATCCCGGTGACGAGGACCCCGTTCTCACGGCCGGGCGGACGGGTCCGCCCGGCCGCCGGGGGAAGCGGTCGGGATCAGGGCGCGGCCGGGGGTCAGGAGGCGGCCGTGCGGGCCGCCTCCAGCTCGACCACCAGCCGCTCGACCCGCTTGTCGGTCCGGCCCGAGCCGTGGCCCGCGAGCATGTGCAGCTGGTCCGTTCCGCCGGCGGCCGGCACCAGCTCCGGGACGTCGGACGAGTAGGCCCTGCCGGTCTGGACGGCCACCCGTACCTCCCGGATGTCCGCCCACGCGTAGGAACGCGCCCGGAGCAGCCCGGAGTACGTCACTCCGGCCGGCCCGTAGGAGATGCCGAACACCGGCGCGCGGACCGTCAGCACCGCGCCCACCGCGCCCATGACCAGGACCAGGGCCAGGCCCATGGCCGCGACGGCCGACCGGCCCTCGCCCGCCGCCGCCACCACGCCCGCCGCCATCACCACCGCGAGCAGCAGGAGCACGGCGCCCATCGGGAAGTAGACGAGCGACCAGGCCGTACGTCTCTTCCGCATGCCGTGCCCCCCTTCCGCGGCGCGGGGCGCGCGGCGCCGTCCGGGCACCGGCATACGAACGGTGGCGACAGCCGCCGACGGGTGGGGCGGCGGGCGAGGGTGGCCGGGGCGGCGGGGTGACTCACGTGCTCGGCGTGGTGGGCGAGTTCGTCCCGCTGCCGCGCGGAGGCCAGGCACCTCACCGCGGCCGGACGGCGCCGCCACCGCCGTCCGGCGCGGGCGCGGGCGCGGGCGTCTGCTCGGTCTCCCCCCTCCCCCCGGCCGGCCGCCGGCGGGGGCGGGGCGGTGTTCCTCGAAGTGCGCATCACGGTCGGCGAGTTCGTCGCCCTGCCTGTGGGCGGTGTCGGCGGCCGCCGTCCGGGCTTCCGCTAGGGCGTGTCCGGGCGATCGAGTTCGCAGCAGTCCGCTACTGCCGCGGGATATCAATGCCCGCCGCGCGCAGGTGCCCCTCGACCAGCCCGTTCAGCCGGGCGATGGACGGTGCCTCGTCCTCCCGATGGTGGTTGATCACGCCGTACCGGGAGGCCGTGTCGGGCCCGTGCGGTCGCTTGGCCGGCAGCGTCAGCAGCGCGCGGACGCCCAGCAGGTTGGCGGCCACCGCTGAGGCCAGCTCCTCGATCCGCGGGTCGTCGGGATCCCAGGTCCTCGCCTCCCAGCCGCGCTTGGTCAACTCGACGAATTCGGGGTCGTCGAGCCGGTGTTCGAGGTTGGCCAGGAAGAGGTCGAAGACCTCGGGAGTCAGTGCCCGCGACAGCACCAGGGCCTCCCGCTGGGTGGTGACGTAGTCGGGGCTGAAGTCGAGCTCGGCGAGTCGCTCCAGGACCGCGCAGGCCCGGTCGGGCAGCAGGGCGCGGTCACCGCGGGCGAGCCGGTGCAGGGTGTCGCGGCGGGCGGTCAGCTCCTCGATCTGTTCGGTGAGCCGGCGGCGGACGTCGTCCAGGGCGGTGGCGAACCGCTCGGGCTCGGCGTCGAGCAGCTCGCCGATCTCGGCCAGCGGCACGCCCGCCCCGGCCAGGGCCCGGACCTGGACAAGGCGCAGCAGGTCGGCCGAACCGTAGCGCCGGTAGCCGGAATGGTCCCGTTCCGGTTCGGCGACCAGGCCGAGCCGGTGGTAGTGCCGCACCGTCTTGACGGTGATCCCGACGAAAGCCGCCGCCTGGCCGATCGTGAGCCCTTCTGCCATGGGGTGAGAGTAACGCTCTTCCATCGGCTTGACCTTGACCTTGGGTCAAGGTCCACGCTCATCTCGTACCCGCTGACGCGAGATGAGGAATCACCATGAGTGAGCAGAACGCCGCCGCCGCGCAGGACCGCCCCGAGCTGCGGAAGGCCATGCAGGAGATCGTCGACGCCGGTTTCTCCGGTGTGCAGCTGCGCGTGAACGACGAGCTCGGCGAGTGGGTCGGCAGCGCCGGGGTGAGCGAGCTGGGCCGGACCGCGAAGCCGCCGACCGACGGGCACTTTCGGGTAGGAAGCGTCACCAAGACCTTCGTCGCGACCGTCGTCCTGCAGCTGGTGGCCGAGGGCCGGCTCGGCCTTGAGGACCTGGTGGCCGACCACTTGCCGGAGTTCCGGCTCGACCGGCGGATCACAGTACGGATGCTCCTGCAGCACACCAGCGGGCTGTTCAACTTCACCGGCGAGTTCTCCAAGGACGGGTCGGTCGAACCCGGTGTGGTCGCCGGTTGGGGCAAGGAGTGGGTGGACCTGCAGCACGCGACCTACCGGCCGGAGGAACTGGTGCGGGGGGCGTTGGCGAAGCCGGCGCGGTTCGAGCCGGGGACGGCCTGGAGCTACTCCAACACCAACTATGTCCTGGCCAGGCTGCTGATCGAGCAGGTCACCGGCCGCTCGCTGCCCGAGGAGGCGCACCGGCTGATCCTGGGCCCGCTCGGGCTGACGGGCACCCTACTGCCGGAGACCCGGGAGGACATCCCCGAGCCGCATGCCCACGGCTACTTCGGCTACGACGACGCCGGGCAGTGGAAGGTGGTCGACACAACGCGCTTCAACCCCTCCTGGGTATCCGCCGCCGGCGACATGATCTCGACCAGCCGGGACCTCCACACGTTCTTCTCCGCGCTGAACAGTGGCAAGCTCATCTCGACCGAGCTTCTGGCCGAGATGCGCGTCGCGGACCCCACGATGGGTTATGGCCTGGGGGTGTTCGTGGAGGAGCTGGACGGCGGCGGCACCGTCCTCCACCACAACGGAGGGTTCTGGGGCTGGGGCGCGATGATGTACAGCACGCCCGACGGCACCAAGACCCTGACCGGCTCGCTGACCTCCGGGGATGTCGAAATGGACCTGCCCACCATGGCCGGGACGTTCGAGAAGGTGAAGCAGACACTGGTCAAGGCGGTGTTCGCCTAAGCCCAATGCCGGTGACTTTAGGTAGTGGCGTGTGGCGTGATGGTGGGTGTTGCTGGGTGTGGTGGTGGCCAGTTGCGGTGTTGGGCGTGTTTGAGGGGCCAGTTGGACATCTTGCGTTTGATGACGCGGGGGCAGGTCCGTTGACGACGCGGGGGTAGCAGGCGTTCGGTGATCTCAGCCAGGGTGCGGGTCAGCGCCCTGGCGAGTCTGCCGGGGGGAAAGCGCCGCCTGGGCGGGGACCTGGCGGCGCACGACCC